>JAYZAR010000044.1:0-19396 GCA_036339635.1 Planctomycetota bacterium
ATCATGGTGTCGCCCTCGTTTGACGGTTCCTGCGATGCACTTCCCGGCGACTGCGGCTGCGGCGACGCTCTGTGCGTCGGAGATTGCGGGACCTGTTCTTCAGGTGATTGCGGCTTGGGTGGTTGCAGTACCTGTGGTGAACTTTGCAGCGATGAGGCTTGGCGTCCTTGTATCACACTCTGTATCCCCCAGGATGGCTGGGTCTCGTTTGAGTACCTCGCTTGGTACCAGGATGGTATGACTTTGCCACCCTTGGTCACCACTAGCATCGACCCGGGTGTCTCCCAGGCTGATGCCGGGGTGTTGGGAAGTCCTACGACCTCCGTTTTGTTCGGAGACGGCGAGGTTTTGACTGACACGTTTAAAGGTGGACGTCTCCAGTACGGGGTTTGGCTCGATCGGGCGCACACCTGGGGGGTCGGTGGTGAGTACTTCGAGTTCTCGAGTGTCAGTACCGGCTTCTCCGGGACGAGCGCGGGCAATCCGATCCTTGCTCGCCCCTTTTTCAACACACAGACCGGGCTCGAGGATTCAGAGCTCGTCGCCTTTCCCGATGTGATTACAGGCTCAGTGACCGCCTCAGCAAAAACGGAGCTGGTGGGAGGCGGTGTCAACTTTCGCTATCTGACATGTTGTAATGAAGGTTTTTCCAAGTGGTTCTTCTGTGGTTGCCCAGAACCTTTCTGCAGCCGTAGCGAATCGTTGTTCGGTTATCGTTATCTTCAACTCGACGAAGGAGTGACTGTCACCGAAGATCTGACCAGTGCTTTGGTCGCCGCACCTGGTGGGTTTCTCATTCAAGATAGTTTCCAAACACGTAACCAATTCAACGGGTTTGACTTTGGTTGGAAGTATCGACGGACGCGAGGGTGTTGGACCTATGACTCGATGTTCCGTATGGGCATTGGGATCACCCGCCAAACGGCCATGCTCGCTGGTCAAACGACAATCAATGATCCAGGTCTCGATCCTGCGACGCAAACTTATCAAGGCGGTTTGTTGACTCAGTCCTCGAACATCGGCAGCTACAGCCAAGACCAGTTTGCTGTTGTCCCTGAGTTCCGGTTCAACCTCGGCTACCAAGCGACCGATCACTGGCGTGCGACGGTCGGCTACACGTTCATCTATTGGTCGAATGTGGTTCGCCCCGGCGATCACATCTCAAGAGATTTGAACACTGACTTTCTGCCTCCTGCAGCCGATCCGTTCACGGGATCGCAACGACCCGCATTCGCTTGGAATACCACCGATTATTGGGTCCAAGGCGTCAGCGTGGGTGCGGAGTATCGATGGTAATGGTTGATTGCTGTTTTTGTAACAAACAGCAGTGGCCATAAAGCAGATCGGGCAACTTGTCCGATAAATGAAAAGGAGCAGCCGGTTTTCCACTCGGAAGAGCTGGTTAAAGAGCGCCCCGCGAAGGGAGTGGTGTTGGCTTGCTTCAGTCTGGAACATTTCTGGAAACAATGGATTGCAACATGGTTTGGCGAAAGATTATTGGGCGGGCTCGCAAGTTCAGCCAAAGATCGGGATCCGCTGTTCGTAAACGTCAGTTACGGCTGGAGCAAATGGAGCGTCGCGAGGTGCTGGCCTCCAACATCGGGGCCATCGCGGGCGTCGCCTTTGTCGATCAGGCCAATGATGGCTCCTCCGTCGGCGACCGGCCAGTACTGGTTGACGCGTTGGGTGACTTGGTTGCACCCGGAACACCTGGCGCGACCGGTATCGAAGTTCAGCTGTTTGAGGATACCAACACGAATGGCTCATTCGATTCGGGATCGGATTTGCTTGTCGGAACCCTGACCACTGATCTTGACGGCAACTATCGCTTCGACGGTTTGACGGTCGGAACCTACTTCTTAACACAGCAGGCCGTTCCCCAACTCACTACACCAGCGTCGGTAACAGTCGAGGTGACGAACGAGTCGGGTGTGCAGGCTGTGTTGATTGACGATTTTTCGTCGACGACTCAAACGGTGACAGCGAACGCTAGTTCGACCGTGGATGATTCGACAACTGCACCGGAAGCCATTGGCGGTGAGCGCGGTTTCCAGGTAACCAACGCAACCGCTGGTGGGCAGGTAACCGCCTTTGCGGATGCTGGTACGGGTGCGCTGTCAATTGGTGCCTTGGGCGCTGCAAGCGGGAATATTCTGATCCAATATGACGGTCCGGATGGTACGCTCGTTCTTGATCCGGTCGGATTGGGGAACGAATCCTTTGCGGGCGGAGCGGCAGCGGATCCGGTCGAAGCGAATTCCGGACTGATTGTGATGACGAGATCAGACGCGTTGGGAGACACGCTTGATATCACGATCTACACCGACGCTGGTAATTCATCCACCACCACAATCGTGATTCCGCAAGATCCTTCCAGCGTCGTTGAGACGTTTGTTCCGTTCTCCAGTTTTTCCGTGGCGACAGGAGCCGGAGCGAACTTCAACGATGTGGGTGCGATTGAAGCGACTGTCGCACTCTCCACGAATAATGATGTGTTCGTGGAAATTGTCGAAACCATTCGGCCAGATGTCGTCACCGCAAACTACGCAAACCTATCACCGCTCAGCCTTGGCGGTGAGATTTTCTTGGATAACTCTGCGGCGAACCAGAATAATGGCGTCAGGGAAGGAGCCGAGGCTGGTGTTACTGGTGTCGTGGTGGAATTGCATCAACTTGCCGGTGCAAACGATGTGGTTGATGTCGCAACGAGTGTACCACTGGCATCAACCACGAGTGGTGCGAATGGGGCTTACAGCTTCGCAAACTTGGCGCCCGGTCATTATGCGGTTGTGATTCCTGCCACAGAGTTTCAATTCGGGGCTCCACTGTTTGGTTTTTCCAGCAGCACAGGAAATGATCCAGCACCCGATCCAGACGACGATGTCGATGCTGACGATAACGGGACCGCCGACGTTAGCGGTGCTGTGGTGTCTGGAACGATCTCATTGGTGTCCAATGCTGAACCGATCGATGACGATGATTCCGATTCGAACACCAATACAACGCTCGATCTCGGATTTGTTCCGGAGATTGACCTGTCGATTACCAAGTCACTCGACGTGGCCAGTTCCAGCATCATTGCCGGCGGGACTGCTGTGTTTGACATTGTGGTACAGAATGTTGGGCCTTTGGATGCAACCAATGTTCAAGTCCAAGACATTCTTCCCGCAGGCTTAACGTTTGCAGGAATTCAGGATTCATCAGGCGTATTTACACCCAATGTCACTGGTTCCACAGTAACCATTGATCTCGGGACGGTTCCGGCATCGGATGCTGCCAACTTTCAATTGGTTGCCAGTATCGGAACAAATCAGACAGCTGACATCACCAACACGGCGACAGTCGGTGGTGCCGAAGTTGATGCAGATCCAACAAATAACTCAGACAACGAGTTCCTAGATCTGGTTGAGACTGACATCACGATTGTGAAATCAGACTCGCCCGATCCTGTGAATGCCGGTGATCAGCTGACCTATACGATTACGGTTACCAACGATGGGCCCGATGATGCCGTCGGTGTCCAAGTGACCGACCAACTGCCAGTAGGGGTTGATTTTAGTGCAGGTAATGTTGACGGCGACACGAATCTAATTGCATTTGATGCGGTCACCCGGACGGTGACAGCGACGATCGGTGCGTTAGCTAATGCGGGAACCTCAGTCATCACGATTTTGGTTGATGTTCAAGCGGATGTTGACGGGCCCCTAAATAATACGGCAGTGGTGACGGCAACGCCGAACACAGATCCCGATTCTAGCAACAACACTTCCAGTGCAGATACCACGATCGATCGAGTCGTCGATGTGGGAGTCTCGAAAACGGTGACAGGGACAGAGGTCGCTGGTACCAATGTGACGTACACGATCGACGTCACGAATGCGGGGCCCGGTCAAGCACGCGGTGTCAGTGTCGTCGATGTGCTAGACTCCGGCTTAACCTTCGACGCAGGCAGTTTCAATGGTGGTGCTGCTGGCGTCACCGTCAGCGAGAATGGTCAGCAACTGACGTTTGATGTGGGAATTCTTGAGCCGGGCGCGAATGCAGTATTCAGTTTTGATGTGGGCATCGGATCGGCGGTGACCGGAACAATTGAAAATCTGGTAACCGTTTCAACGACTGACACAGACAATAACGTGGCTAACGATACAAGCAGCGTTGACATTAACGTTCAAAAGGAGGTCGATCTGATCCTGACGAAAGATGTTGATCTTGCCACAGCTGTGCCTGGATCGGATCAATTGGTTTACACATTCACGATTGAACATGACACCGACAGCGTCAGCGATGCCGCTAACGTTGTGATGACGGATCTTTTGCCTGCGGGAGTTGTTGGTGCCGTCATCGACGCGCCCAATGCACTGAATACGGGTTTTGTTAACGGTACGGTCACGGTCGAATTTGATACGATTCCGATCGGATCTAGCGAGACGTTTACCGTGACGGTCGATACGGAAGCTGACGCAACGGGTTCCGTCGTGAATACCGGTGCGGTGACTTCTGACGGGACCGACCTGGATTCAAGCAATAACACCGATGATGCGACGACAGTGCTGACGCCTGATTTCGATGTGACCATCTCTAAGGCCATCGACATCGCGAGCCCCGGTCCAAATGATGCGATCGTCTACACAATCGGCTTGGCAAACACCGGGCCAAGCACCGCACCCGGAGTCATCTTGTCAGACACAATTCCGGCCGGTCTGACCTTTGTCAGTGGCTCGTTGGATGGGCAAGTCGCTGTCGATAATGGTACTAGTTTGTCTTTTCCTGCGATCACGCTTGCACCGGGTGGCACTGCGACCGCTACGCTTAATTTTACGGTTGATAGTTCAAGCGTGGGAACCATTGTGAACACGGCGAGTGTGAACGACTTGTCGTTAGAGGGTGAGAACGACATCACGAATAACTCTGCGACTGCAAATATCGACGTGATACCCGTGGTCGATTTGTCGATCAGTAAATCGGTGTCGGCGTTGGAGGCTCAGGTTGGTGATAGTTTGACTTATACGATTGATGTCACCAACAGTGGCCCATCCACCGCTGAGGCCGTCAATGTTCAAGACACATTACCGGCAGGGGTAACGTTCGTCAGCGGCACTGGACCGAACGGTGCAGTTTTGACCGAGTCAGGCGGAGTGGTCGACTTTGCAGCGGGTAACGTGGTCAGTGGAGAGTCGTTTCAGCTCACGATCCTGGTCAGTATTCCTGAAGGGAGCAGCGGTGATCAAGTCAACAATGTGACGGTGACTTCGGCCACAAATGACGACGATACCTCCAACAATACCGCGAGCGCTACAACGAATGTGGATCCCCTGACCGCAACGATTAGCGGTGCGGTTTACCTTGACCTTAACAAAAACGGTATCCGGGATGTTGGTGAATTGGGGATTGAGGGTGTGGTCATTACCTTGACCGGCACTGATTCGCTTGGGAACTCGGTCGACATTGCTGTGAGCACCGATTCTGATGGCCTGTATCAGTTCGCGAATCTGGCAGCGGGGACCTATATCGTGACGCAGACTCAGCCCAATGGTATTCGAAACGGAATTACATCGCTTGGAACGGGTGCAACGGCTGTTGCGTCCGACAACGTCTTCTCCGATCTCGCCCTGGGGCAAGCAGCCAATGCGATTGATTTTAACTTCGGTGAACTCGGTGTGATTCTTTCTAAGAGGCGGTTTCTGGCGTCGTCGACCTAGCCCTTGACGGCTGGGCAGGGTTGCGCTCGTTACGACATGCTTCATGAGGGAGCCGGTGTGTAACTGAGAGCGAGTTGGATGAGAGTAACCTTACGCCAGAAAACGTGAACGCTCGACTTTCGGGGGGAAGTCGAGCGTTTTTTTTTCTCGATATTTGAAAATCTTGCGTTCCTGAGTTCAGATTCAAATGAGCGGTCATTGCTTCGTTTTTAATTGTGGCTTCGGAGTCGTGTCCGGGGTTGACTCCGGAGGTGCCAGAGGTGCCAGAGGTGCCGCAGGCGTTTCAGATTTTTCGGATTCCACTTCCTCGGTTTTCTCCAAGGTACCGAACATATGTCCGCCGACGGCATCGTGTTGCCAGGTTCCAGCATACCGGCCCTTGTGAATCATCACGCGGGCATCGAACGTTCCCATCGCCGGTATCCAAAAACCATCCATCGTGATGACGGGAGTGTTTCCTGACCAGAGTATTTTCAGATCGAGCGGAACCTCGGCGTCGATTTCGCCGTACTTGATCCGCGCAGTCATTCGATACATATCAGCTTGTTCCAGCTTTTGACACTTGCTGATCGTGTATTCTTCCGTCTTCGGAGCGACGTCACGACCATCAATCGTGAACTTGCCAACCAATTTGATGCCGCTCAAATAGTCTGCCAGACGCTGGTTTCGGTCGTTGGTTTTTTCGCTGCTTGCAGCTTGTCCTGAATCGACAACAGGCTGCTGGGAAGACGCCTGCGGGGCGACCGTTAAAAGGACTGGCAGCAGCAGCATTGGGAGCCGGTTCATGCGGTAGTCTCCATCGAAGAAATGTGGTGGAATGAGGCGTGGATTGTCAGAACGAATCTTACCCGCTGATTACCAATCGCGGGGAGGCGGCTTCAGATCACAATACGAGAAAACGGAGATGTGGTGATGGAACGTTGGGTGGTTTTCATGTTGGTAGCGGTGTCAATGCTTGGCTGCGGTGACGGTGGAGAAGCTGTCGCGAAACGCCTTGGTTTTCTCGATTCGATTGGTAAGTCCTATCAAAGATATACCCAAGTTCATCAGCGGGCTCCTGCCTCGAACGCTGAATTGCTGGAATATATGCGAAGTCAAGCCTCACCCACCCAAGTGGATCTGGATGCCGCCGCCGGATTGGAAGAGGGAGATGTCGTAGTCATCTGGAAGGCGGATTTGGCTAATTCCGGTGAGAACGGACTCTACGTCCTCGGATTTGAATCCGGTGTCCCCTCGACCGGCGGTTACGTGCTCATGGCGGACGGTCACGTCCAGTTGATGACCAGTAAAGATTTTTCCGAAGCTAGGATGATTCCACAGGCGGAATCTGCCCAGTAGCCTCTGTTTTAAGAAGTGCCGACCGTTTCAATTAGCAGTGCGACAAATATCGCTTGGATCCTGCGCGTAAGAGGTAGGCGACGGCCGGATAATCATTGAAAGACGTACGGGTCGCCGGTGTGAGTGTCCAAGTAAGATTAAAAGGGCTTTCGGCAGTAGCCGAAAATTGACGCAATCATCGAATTGTGTTTGGGGCAGGACTGATTCTTGGCGGAATTCATTGGCAGTAACTCTATGGTGGCGTTTGATCGATAAACTCAATACGACGCCGGCTTCGTCCTGCTCCAATCATTGCGTAAGCCCATTCTGATCTCATTAATTGATCTGAATTGGCAAATTCTCGGATCATCCATCCGCGTTTCGCGGCAGGCGAATCGGCGGGCGGCGACCGTCTTCGTCGCTCGATTTGTTCTTGTTCTACCAGGTGCCGTTCGGGCCGAGCTTTCATCAATCGGTGGAAGTAACCCTCTTCGGAAAGTTCGTGATATCGTAGGTCGATTTTTTTTCGAGCAGTCCAATCGTCACGTTCGCTTAGCTGACTCATAAGGCATTGTTTGCTCAGCCAATCGATTCGTCCAATTGCTGGTTCAACATTCTCCGCGTCTCGCCGAAACGAGATCGCAGCGTCGAGCAATTCTCTCCACCTTCGAAGGACCAGGGGAGCCTCGCCTCGCATTTCAGCGGGAGTTTTCGCGACGAAGTGTTCAGCTGCCCGGTAGTAAATCTCTTGGATCTCGATCGCGGAACATTTGCCCCGCTGGGTTGGTACGCTCGTGACTAAGTTCCAATCGCGGGTGAGGTCTTGCAGGGAGCTGATCGGCCGCTTCAGGATCGGAAGATCTGTGCAGTCATCCGATTCAATCAGGTCCAGCAATAATGAGGTCGATCCAACTTTCACATATTCCGCCAGATCCGACATGTTTGAATCGGAAAGTCCGATCTGCAACCGCTGTACGCGGCGAAACATTTGACGTGTTGAAGAAATGGACGTAAACGACTTTGAGCAGAATTGGCTCAGCCAGTGACCAAAAACATAAATTGGGCGTTCGCCACGAAAGCCTCCCATGTCGACGACCTTGTCGATCGCCATTGCCTTTGCACTCATTTGGAACCGGCCGTTGTGATCTAAGACCCCCGTTCCGCACAACGCCACACGAGATACCAAGAATGCGGTCAGGTATTTTCGTTGCTTGCGAAATGCGATTCGCCTGGAAACAAGCCGCAAGACTAAGACGGTGGGTAAATGAATCATTCGCATTCCACCAACCAAAATTGCGGAGAGCCACTTGGGGATCGTATCGAACATGTCCTGTGGGGCTGTCAATTCACTGTCCGATCGGCGAATTTTTTTGCAAAGCCAGACAACTAGGAGCAGGATACCCAACCAAGGAAGTGACAGCACGAAGCTGAAGCTTTGCATCAGCCAAAGCAGGGCAATGAACAGTCGATACAAGATTAACTGAACACCGTTCGCAACGGCGGCCTCATAGTTCTCGTGGCAGCCGTAAACGTGTCCCAGGGCGTCACTGCTGTTTTTTAGCACTCTTAGATCAAAGCCTGTTGCTGAATCGGCCGCCGACTCGGCGACCAAAGAATCGATACTCCGCTGACAAGCGAGCAGGTCACTTGGGCTGTGGACTTCTGGAGTAGCTATTTCAACCAAACCGCCGGGCAGGGAATGCATCGAAGGATGAGATTCAAAGGTAACCGCTCCGCCACTGGCAAGGAACATTTGTTCGTTATCAAATAGACCGCCGACGGTTGGTTGATCACGGCGGATTGCTTCGCAGATTTGGTCAAAAACCAGTTTCGATGTTGGCAGGTCTTCTTTTTCAAGATCCTGTTGATCTGCCACTAGCGTTGCATACTCTGTCTCCAATCCGATCAATCTGGTTACCAATCTCCGTCCCTGCTCAAGGCTTTGGTCGGGTGGTTTTTGGCGAGAAGATTCGCGACGTGCATTCTTGTCGGGCAAAGGTGACACCGTTCAAGCAGGGAAACGCAGTGCAATATGATGTGCAATCAGATACTGAGCAATCAGATACTGTGCGCACGGTCGCTACGTGAATGGGTGAAGCGAGAGAGCATCTCTGACAACCTACTCTTCTGTTCCAACGGATACCACCCGCCCATCCTTCACGAAAATTCACGAATGATGGATGAAAACGCATCTGGATCGGAGGAACGTGGGCGTCAAATTTACAGAAATAGTGGCGGAGCGGCTGGACACTTACAAGAGTTGATTCATCTTAATTTGTAAGCGAAGTAGTTCGAGTATGGCATCGGCAGCCTCGTGGCCCTTGTTGCCCACCGTTCCACCGCTGCGATTGATAGCCTGTTCGAGTGTGTTGCAAGTCAGCAGCCCGAATGCGATCGGGATGCCACTCTGAACCCCCATTTCCATCAACGCCATGCTGACCGAGCGGTTGATGTGTTCGTCGTGGGTTGTTTCACCTTTGATCACGCAGCCGAGGGCGATGGCTGCGATGACGTTTGGCCTTTGAATCGCCTGCTGAACGATGGTTGGCAGTTCCCAGGCGCCGGGAACGCGAATTACCGCTATTGCTTGCTCGGGAAACCCGGCCTCGCTGAGTGTTTGCCGTGCGGCGTTCACCAAAGAGTCGCAGATGGCTGGGTTGTATCGGCTCGCGACGATCACGACACTGCCTTTTGGCAATTCGCCTTCGACGCCAGTGATTTCATTCGACATCTTTCAGGCTCATCAAAAATTCGGCATTGTTCTGTGTTTTTGCAAGCTGGTCTAACAGATTTTGCATCGCATCGGAGGGTGACACTTCGGCCAAGACGCGACGCAGCGAGGAAATTCGACGGTATTCCGCTGGGTCAATCAACATCTCTTCGCGTCGTGTACCGCTGCGGCTGATGTCGATCGCGGGCCAAATTCGACGATCCACTAAGTCGCGTTCGAGCACAATTTCGAGGTTACCAGTGCCCTTGAATTCTTCGAATATGATGTCATCCATCCGGCTACCTGTATCCACCAGTGCGGTTGCCAGGATCGTGAGTGAGCCACCCTCTTCGACCTTCCGAGCCGATCCAAATAAAGCCTTTGGCTTTTGCAAAGCTCCTGCATCCAATCCGCCACTCAACAGCTTACCTGTCGATTCGCCATCGCTATTGTGGGCGCGTGCCAAGCGGGTAATGGAATCTAGAAAGATGATCACATCGGTGCCAGCTTCAACCATTCGCTTCGCTTTTTCGATCACCATCTGAGCGACTTGCATGTGACGTTGCGCTGGTTCATCGAACGTGCTGCTGATCACTTCGCACTGAGGGCCGCGGACCTCGCGTTCCATGTCCGTGACTTCTTCGGGACGTTCATCGATCAGCAGGACGAATACATAAGCATCGGGATAATTCTTTAGTACAGCGCGGGCCATCTGCTGCATCAGAATCGTCTTACCGGCTCGTGGTGGACTGACGATTAGGCCACGCTGCCCAAAACCAATTGGTGTGAGCATATCGACCACACGAGTACTCAATTCGCCACCTTCGTGCTCCATAATGATCCGTGCGTTGGGATGCAGCGGCGTGAGTTCATCAAAGGGCACAATTTCATGGCGTTGCGTTGGGTCGTGGCGATTGATCGCCTCGATGCGGAGCAAAGCAAAGTATCGTTCATTTTCTTTTGGCGGTCGGATTTGGCCAGCGACGTGACTGCCTGTTTGCAAACCGAAACGACGGATTTGGCTTGGCGAGACATAGATGTCATCGGGACATGAAAGATAGTGGTAGTGAGGGCTTCTCAAAAATCCAAAGCCGTCCGGCAAAATCTCAAGGGTCCCCTCACCGTACATCAGCCCATTGGCTTTCATCCGATGTTTCAGGATGTGAAAGATAAAGTCTTGCTTAGCCAAGCCATTGCAATCTTCGATCCCTTCCTCGCGGGCAATTTTAACTAAGTCCTCGTAGGACGTTCGTTGCAGTTGGGCGATATTCCAGTCGGGCCGATTGGAACGTGGTTCGGGGATTCCGACCTGCTGGCCTGCTTTATTGGCCTCGCTGACAATCTCCTCTGGCAACGAAAGGGGATCGCGTTCAGCATCGAGCTCGCGAATTCGCTGGTCAACTTCTTTGTCGGGATGGCGAGGGCGACCTTTTCGCTGCCGATAATCACGGTATTCACGCGGACCGCTTTTCCGTTTGGAATCGCCGTCCCGTGAGTGGGGCCGGTTAGTCATAATCGAAGAGATGAGATGGCAAGGAGGGAAAGGACGCTCGAGAGCGTTCGAAGAGTGGATCGTAAGGTGAGAAAAAGAATAGAGACGGAGGCGGGAATCCAATCTTAGCTTGTATCTTCGCTCAAGGCTGGCAATGGCTATCGTCAGTTTTGGCGGCGGCGTCACTCTCGACGGAACGCCACAACTGCGTCACGGTTTCGTGGAGTTTGTCGAGGGTTCCATTATTTTCAATGACGACATTGCTTAGTCGTCGCTTTTCTTCAATCGTCAGTTGGTTGGATTCTCGACGCTGCAATTCGCCTTCGTTCCAACCTCGTTCGGCTGCTCGCTGTAAACGCAATGCTGAATTGGCATCAACACACCAAACTTGATCACAGCAACGATCCCAACCAACTTCAAACAGTAATGGCACGTCTAACACAACGATCGGTTGCGCCAAAGTGGTTGATTCTGACGCTTCTGATTGCCGTGCTTCGTCGAGTCGCGATTCGATTAAACGCCTCGTCTCGGGGTGAACTAACCCCTCAAGATATGTTAACGACCGACGGCTCGAGTCGTCATCCCCGAAAACCACAGCCGCAAGTTTCGCTCGATCAACTTGCCCCGATTTACTTGCAATATCGGCACCAAAATGAGCGAGCAGCCGATTCTGGATTTCACCTCTTTCAAGGACTTCTCGCGCCAATAGGTCCGCATTGATCCAGGTGGCTCCGACTGCCTCTAGCTGCCGGGCAACGGTGGATTTACCACCCGCAGGAGAACCAACGATTCCTATAACGATCACGTGCAACACCCCCGACAGGCATTGGATGGCCGCTGCCATCGGGAGATCGAATCAATTCCAATGGAGCGGAACGACCCATTATTTGTGCAACAAAACTTTTCGAATTTTTCCAAGCTCTCACCGTCGCAGACTATTTTACCCGCAGATCTTCTGGGAGGTAGAGGAATGCGTTGCAATTCGGGCATCGAATTAAGCGAGACATGCGGAGGCGATCAATGTAATTTGTCGTTAACGTTTGGTAGCAACCGCCACATGATTCACCCTCAACCGGGGCGAGAGCGTTTTCACCCTTTGAGTCCGTTAGCCTTTTGTAGTCAGCGAAGACATTGCTGGGGATTTCTTTCTCCACTGAGCTGAGTTCCGATTCGACCCGTTTAGATTCTTCCGCAAGTTCAGCCAGCATGGCTTTGACGTCTTTGATCCGCTGCTCTTGTTCTTGTTGCTGCCTCTTCAATTCTGTATCTGCAGCTTCCAATTCGATTTCGATCGCATCCATCTGTTCCATGACTTCGAGGATTTCGTCACTGAGCACGCTGTTCGCCTGTTTGTCGGCCGCGATTTGCTCTTTGAGGGTCGTAAATTCTCGATTACTGGCTGCCGTGTTGAGCTTGGCTCCCAGCTCGTCAATGCGTGTTTCGCGGGATTTGAGCTGCAGTTGCTTTTCGTCCGAGATCATTGTCGTCTTAGTCAACCGACTTCGGATTTCTTTAGCGGCAGCCTCGGCTTGCGCGACGAGCGATTCTCCTGCCTTGATCTGCCTCGGTCCGCGATCGATCCGTCCCTTTAAGTCAGTCCGCTGCCGATGAATCCGATGCAGACGGCGAAGTAACTCGGGCTTAATCTCGGTTTTCGAGTCGATGGTCATAGGAGAAGCAATGGGCAAGGGGCAGGAAGCGTGGCGTCAGCTTACCAGTTAATTGAACCGCCGTGCAGACGATCCAACCAAGCGATCGGCAAGTCTGGCATCAAATTCGATGATGGGGCTAGTATTTCGGCAGAATTCCCGTGCATAAGCCTCTGATCAAATCTTGATCGGGTGGTTGTCTGAGTCTGCTCGACTATTGCCGGGTTCAGTGCAGCGGTACCCAGTCGGCCTGGCACTTCGGCTCGGAAAACTGGGTCACGCACTTGGGAGGCTTTCGGCTTGTGGTGGGTTTTGGGGCTGGATGGCAGCCAAATTCTTGGGGATGCAGACAGCGATTTCATTGGTTGCCGATACCAGCTTTGGTGGGACATCCGAGTTGCCAACGCGACGGATAACCAGCGGTTCAAAGCGAAGGTTCTTCCAATCGGATTACCTCGACGAAAAGCCGGTTGTCCCGCATGCGAAGAAAGATTCCAGGTCTGGGGCAAAACCTGGTCGTGCGAATCTTCAAGAATTGCAAAAAATTGCAGCCGTGCAACGTGTGTGACGACCCACTTCAGCTCACGGTTTTCGAAAAACTTTTTGGCGTGGCACGTGATCGAAGAACACCGCTTCACGCCAATTACCAGCTCAAGGTGCCGCTGCTTTGACCGAACTCGTCCACCTCGATCCCCATGCGATTGAGCATCGTCAAGAACAGATTGCAAAGTGGCGTGCCTTTTCTCGTGGCGATGTAGCGGCCGTGATCAAAGCTACCACCGGCGAGGAGGATCGGCAGGTTGTTGGCGTGATGCGCGTTTGCATTCCCAAGGTTACTGCCAAACAAAATCGAGGTATGGTCCAGTAACGAGCCATCCGTTTCGGATCGACTCTTCATCTGTCCAAGCAGGCTTCCAAAGCACTGTACGATTTTGGATTCGATCCGTTTGAGTTGTTCAATTTTTGCCTGATCTTGGCCGTGGTGAGAAATGTTATGGTGATTTCCAGTCACTCCATCGATCGCAGGAACAACAAAGTGATCTTGGATCATGAGTGTCACGATACGTGACGAATCGGTTTGGATGATCAGCGGAACCAAGTTCATCATCAATTCGAGTCGACCGATAATGTCGGCTGGATTCGGAATATCAGTTGGACGTGAGGCGTCAACCGTCGGCTTCGGGCGATCAATCCAGCCTTCAGCGGTTAAGATGTTTGCTTCAGCGACTCGGATCGAATCAAAGTAATCGTCGAGCAGGTGATTGTCGCTGTTGCTGCCGTGACGGCGAAGTTTGTTGGCTTGGGAGCTGAGTCCATCAAGAATACTTTTGCCATCGCTCAGCTTTCGTTTCTCATCGCGAATCTCCGCTGGCTTGCCTTCTAAAAACATTTTGGCAAAGAGTTTGGCAGGGCTAATCTGGGCGGGTACCATGACTCCTCCTCTGGTATACGATTGACTTTGGGTTTTCATGGTTCCCAAGGCGATCGATGGAAATCGTGTGGCGTCGCCAATTTGGTTGGCGGCGAGCTGGTCGATCGAAATCGTATTGCGAAAACCGCCCATCCCAGGCTTCCGAGCTGCAGTCAAGAACGTCATCTCACTGTCGTGAGGCTGACGTCCCGTCTGATCTTCATGCTGCAGTCCCGAAAACAGTGTGAAATCTTGTCGGTATGGTTTTAGAATCTCGAGATAGGGTGTCAATTCATAATCAGCACCCTCGGTCTGCGGCCACAATGATTTCGGGTGAAGACCTAAAGCTGTACAGACAAAAATCGAGCGTTTCGGCGCAAGCTCCGGTTCGGCACCCCAAGCAGCCTTCATTGATTCCAGCAATGGTAACGCGATCGATACGCCAGCCGCTTTGAGCACGGTACGTCGATTTAGTGGCTTATTCATCATCATCGATCGTCGTCCTATTTGTGCTTAAACAGTTTGCTATCAACAACCGCTTGCAGGATGTCGCGCATCAAGAAGTCATTTTGACGGGCCTGTTCCAATATCTTTTCGATCTCATCGCGATCCGCAAACTGGATTTCGGCACCAGTCGAAAAGACGACTAGTTGTGAAATGAAATGGCGAGCTATCTGCTCTTTTTGCCGCATAAGCAAATCTTTGAATTCTCTGATGTCAGCGAACTCACCACCATCCGGCAGGACGCCAGATCCATCGACTGGTGGCCCGGTTCTGGCGGGTAGGCTCTGTTGGAAATTTGGGCCGTCATGGCTAACCCCAGTCATGCGATAATGCGTTCGGAATCCACCGATGGGATCGAAGCTTTCGAGTGCAAATCCGGGAGGGTCAATCGCGCGATGGCACTGATTGCACGATTCGATCTCCCGGTGAGTTGCTAATATTTCTCGAATCGTGACTTTGCCTCGCGTATCGGGTTCGATGGATCCAACATTGGGGGGCGGCGGCGAAGGAGGCGTGCCAAGCAGGTTGGTCAGTACGAAGTTTCCTCGCATCACTGGTGAAGTGTTGGTTCCATTCGCAGTTGTTTTCAAAATTGCTGCCTGCGTTAGGATCCCACCACGCACCGAATCGCTCGGCAGTTTTACCCGCCGGAGTTCTTGCCCCTCGATGCCTTCGATCCCATAGTGCTCGGCGAGTCGACGATTTAGCATTGTAAAATCTGAATCGATCAGATTACTAATGCTTTGGTTTTCCTTGAGCAGTTCGGCGAAGAAACGCTGTGTTTCTTTTGGGATTGAATCAGCCAACAACTCATCGAACTCGGGGTAGAGTCCATCGTCAGGAGTTGTCACGTTTACCTTGTGAAGTCGCAACCACTGGCCAACAAAGTCGTTAACAAAACGGCTTGATTTCTCGTCGGCCAACATCCGGTCGACCTGTTTGGCCAACACGATTGGATCGGACAGCACACCCTTCGCGGCCAGTGTAAAGAGGACTTCATCGGGCATGCTTCTCCATAGGAAGTAGGAGAGTCGATTTGCAAGCGCATAATCATCCAGCTGTCCCGCGTCTCCGTCGAATAATAGGAATTGCGGCGATCCCAACATCGAACGCAGCGGAATTCGAATGACTTCTAGGATCGGACGTTCCTGTTCGATTGCCGAGTTGGCAAGGTCGATAAACGGTTGGGCTTCAGCGTCCGTCACTGGACGGCGGAACACTCTGGGCGCCATGTGTTTTACGATTTGGGCGACGTGGGTTGGAAGTTCTTGGGTCGCCTCTGCACTGTACGATCGGGTTTCGGTTTCTGCTCCACCAAGTATCTTGCTGAAAGCGGAAAAAAGCGAAGTCGACTCTTTGAATGTTATGCCGTGCAATAGTTGTTTTGTGCTTTGCGGGGGCCAGGTTTTAAATAACGGTCCTTCGACTTGCTGCGCGTAAATCGCGAGTCCTGGTCCCTTGTAATGCTTAGCACCCCCATGCGTGAAGATCGCGCCCCTGCTTGCTAATGGTTCCTCGTATGTTAAGTAGGGAGCTTCGCCTGAATCTAAGAACGTCTCAACGCTGATCGTGGTTGGATCACCCTGTTTTACATCTAGCGCTTTTGCTAAGCGTGCGCCACCAGTGGGAGCTTTGACGATGATTTTTGCGGTTATCGGTTGATCCGATTGGAACGCCGCTACTTTGGCACTCAGTCGGTAAACGCCACTTGTCGCTGCACCGCCATAAGGATTCGAATTGAATTGCCACTGTGTTAGATAGTCGATATCCCGAAACAAGGCGATCCCGTCATTGTGTTTTAGTTTGCGCGTTACACTGCCCCCAAGATCCAGTGGTTTGTCATGCCACGCGTCTAGCCAAGCGTAACTGGTTTTGCTTAACCGGAAAGGGTTTTTTCCTTGCCTAATCGCGAGGGCTAAAGCCTTGTCGGCTGCCGCGAGATAGCTCTCAATATGGACGGAAGAAATCCGCTGAGTTGCCCCGATGTTGTCAAAGCTGGCGGACGCGTTTTCTTCCGGTACACCGCTGGTGACGTCGCGTTTGATCAGTAACAAATCCTGCAGTGTGTAGCCGAGTTCCAGCCTGGTTAGGCGTCTTGCTAAAACTCGACCCTGAGACGCTTGCCGGTGGGCGCTCGCTGAACGTAAGTCAGTTTGCAACGTTTTTAGGGCGGTTGCGAATACAGTTTTAGCTGGCCGGACTTCGGATTCGGGGGGCATTTCCCCGGAATCGACACGGTCAAAAACTTTTTCCCACTGCGTGAAATTTTCAGGGTTGGACAGGTTGTAACCTAGATGATCCAGTCGTAGATCGGTGTCCGTGCTTTCGTCATGGCAATGGATGCAAGATCTCTCGATCAGTGGTGTGAGCGTACGGGGCAAGCCATCTGCTGCCGTCGATGAACTCACTAGCCCGATAAGGAAAAGGAAGCTAACGAATCGATTCATCGAAGTTCTTCGTTGTTTGATCGGGCGTTCGGTTTCGTTGCTTGTCGTTCATTGCCGCTTCATTCCTCGGTTGTAAACTGGGCATGGTCGAAGGTTTTCGAACTTCTAGAGGTATGCAGAAACTTTATCTTCTGAAGTTTTATTGCCCTCTTAGTTTGAGCCGCCAATTCTTTCTTGCGAGGAACTCGTTAATCTCGGCTTGGCTTAGACTCTACTCCGCCGCGGAGTTTTGGTCTTGTATCTGAATCTTTCGTTGTGGAATTGTCATGATAAAAGCCTTGCCCCACGCTATCGTGTTTGTGATGCCGGTCACTTTTTTGGTTCACGATCATTACGTGTTCCTCAATTTTGGCCCATCCCCTGGTGGTACGGCTGGCGAACCACATCCGCTTTTTCGTTCAGGGTGCGGGCTCTGATTTTCCCGCATCCCCGCCGAGTAATTTTGCGATGGTTGGTCTTTCTTTCTGAATCTCGTCAAGATCGAGTTCGATGCCTACTGCATTGCCGATGTAGCGGTATGTTCGGGCGAGTTCGTCACTCCATGGTGATGAAATAACATCGAGGACTGTTTCGCCTGATCGGTTTTTTGTATCTACCGTTGCGCCGCTTTTGATTAGCCGATCGACGAGGTTCCTCCTGCAGAAAAATGCGGCAATGTGCAAGGGGGTATTTCCGTCTCGATTTTTTCCATTTACGTCTGCGCCTCGGCGAATGAGGAAATCGGCGATCTCAAGATTGCCGTGCAACGCGGCATTGCTGAGAGGGGTCATGCCTGAAATCGGTTGTTGTTCATTGATTCGCCCTCGTTGTTGTCGTCTTGAAATGAACCCCTTTACTGCCGTGAGGTCATCTTCCGCGATCGCTTCAGCGATCGCATCTCGGATGTCGCGGTTTGCACGTTGGTGACCGGCTGTTAACTCTTCGGCAGCGGACTCTGAATCGACCACATGGAAGATGAAGTCGTTGCTAAACAAACCATTTGGATTTTGCACCTGCAGCAGATGGATCCCCGGATCTGGTAGTGATTTTAGCTGGAGGTTGATCTGCTCGCCTTCGTCAAGAAAAAGATCCGCCGTTACTCGACGTCCATTGACTATCACAGATGCGTCTGGGGCGATGTGGCGGCCATTGATCACCATTGTCTTGAATCCCGGGTACAGAATTGGGAATTCTTGATGTCCGCTCTGCTTTTCGATTGGTGATAACGTCCAGAGAGCCGGTTGGGGATGGGCGACGGCTTCCGCGTTGGATCCATGCCGAGCGGTAAATGTTGCAATCAACTTTTCTTCGGTCGCTAGCTCAAGAATTTCACTGCGCGACCAGACGAATTCGTCGTCTGCTTTACTGACGTAATTTCCGCGAACGTATTGCAACGCAACTGCTTGGGAGATGTCGTCACCAAGCAAGACACCGTCTGCTTCCAGCACGACGGCACCTTCGTCAGCCGCTGTTTCGAGGGCATTTAAGAGATCGGTGGCAAGTTCGGTTTTCGCCGTTGATTTGCTGAGCGTGAGTTGTCGAGCGAAGGCACCCGAGAAGCCTGTGCTTCCTTCAAGGACCATGTCCCAGATCGGATCAAATCGCGGTTGGCCTTGCCAGGAGGTCTGCCAGATTTCACGCTCAGGAATTCCCCGTTCTGCCATCCGCCGGAAAAAATCAAATTCAATGATGTTCAGGCGTCCTTGGGGCAGGATCAGGAATCGATCGTAGGCGCCACGCCAAGTGGGCGCATCCATTCCGGTACCTGGTGTGTTCGTACTGACTAGAAATGGCATCCGGTGACAATCACCACAGACATTGGGCTTTGGTTTTTCATCGTGGTGGCCCTTGATATGAAAGAGTTCAAATCCGTCTTTCGCCCGTTCTGAGACAACGTTTGTATAGGCTCTTCGCTGCGAGGGGGGGAAAGGTACAGCTAACAGGAATTTGGCCATGTCGTCTCGTTCTGCTGCTGAAAATGCACCTGATTTCCCCTCATCGTTAATGATGTCGGCGCCGTGCATCAGCATCGTCGCAGCAAGGCCGCCATCGATGACATGACGGGTTGTGGTTTCTGGTTGATTGGGATCGCTATTGGCGGGATCGGAGCCATAAATATTGCCGCTGTTGTTCCCGCCATACGGATCCCCGGGAATCCCATCCCAGTGGAAGGGGGCCGTATCTCGCA
>JAYZAR010000045.1:0-7180 GCA_036339635.1 Planctomycetota bacterium
AATCGTGAATCCCCCAAGAGGAAATGATGTGATGAGCGAGTGATGATCGAAATTATCCCAGCTTCACGGAAAGGCAGCGTCACGGTGAACAAGCAGAATGGAAACTGTCGTCAGTTCGAGATGGCTTTGTTGAAAAGGTGATCGCTGACGCATTCGTGGTGCCTGGTTGCATCCGGTTGCGAAGATTCGCTCGCCTGAATGTTACAATAAAGCCTTGGGATGCTGGTTGGGATTTCATGAGACCGGTAGATATGCGGCACGGATGGGCTCGGATTTGCATTTGGTTGATCGGCGCATGACAATGTTCGTCCCGCCATCGTCCTTTTCGGCATGCCAGGCACCTGCCCGGCTGTCGTCCTGGATTCGTGAGAAACCAGTATGAATGTTCATCGGACTCCCATTCCCCATCGTTGGAAGCATGCGTCGGTAAATCGCCGCGAGGCGTTGCAGGTTGGTTCAATTGGTTTGCTCGGCCTTGGGACGAACCACTTGACTGCCTTGCAGCAGGCCAATGCGGCAATGCCGGAATTACCTGGGAAGGCAAAGTCGTGCATCTTTATTTTTCTTTCCGGCGGTTTGGCTCAGCATGAGAGCTTCGACATGAAGCCGGACGCCCCTGATGAGATTCGGGGTGAGTTCAAGCCGATCGCCACCAAGACACCGGGAATTGAAATCTGCGAGCATCTGCCGCGGCTTGCTGAGCGGAGTCATCTCTGGTCGATTTGTCGTTCGTTGACACACGGATCGAATGAGCATTCGGCCGGCCACCACATCATGCTGACGGGTCGCTCCGAATTGCCAACGGGATTTCAGCCAAACAAACCGACTCGAACGGATTATCCGTCTATTGCATCGTTAGCTAGTCGCACTCTGCAGTCTTCCAATAATTTACCGCCGGCGGTCGTCTTGCCACAGCGATTGATCCACAACAGCGGCCGAGTGATCCCTGGGCAACACGCTGGATTGATGGGGGTGCAACATGATCCATGGATGATCGAAGCTGCTTCCTTTCACAACCGATCCTATGGTGCCTTTCCCGAGTACAGTTTTGATCACCAGGAAAGAGATGGATCGCTGGAGCGAACCTTTCAAGCTCCACAGCTCACCCTCCCGCACGGATTGGGTATGCAAGAGGTGTCGGGTCGCCTGAAGCTGCTCGAGACGCTCAAGCACCAACGCAGGCAACTGGCCGGATTTGCAGAAACGGAGCAGTTCGATCGCATGCGGCAAAGCGCGATTTCTTTATTGACAGATTCAAGTGTGCATCATGCACTGGACGTCACAAATGCGAACGATAAGACGCTTGATCGGTACGGTCGTAATTCGTTTGGTTGGTCATTGTTGATGGCCCGGCGATTGGTCGGTGCTGGCGTTAACCTGGTGCAGGTCAACCTTGGGAATGACGAAACCTGGGATACGCACGGCAATGCGTTTCCGCACTTGAAGAACAAATTATTTCCACCCACCGATCTTGCGGTTTCTGCTCTGCTGGATGATTTGCATGCGAGTGGCGAACTAGACGAGACATTGATTGTGATGGCTAGTGAGTTTGGGCGAACGCCGCAAATCTTGCTGCTGCCAAAACACTACAAATTGCCCGGTCGCGATCATTGGGGAGCCGTGCAAACTGTTTGGTTCGCGGGTGGAGGTGTGCGTGGTGGAACAGTGATCGGTGCATCCGATGCGCAGGGTGGTTATCCACGCGATCAACCGGTAACGCCAGAAAGTTTTGCGGCGACGATTTATCAGGCGCTGCGGATTCCCCGGACAGCGGTGTGGCATGATACGCAGGATCGCCCGCATGCCATTTACCATGGTCAGCCGATTCCTGGTCTGATTGGATGAGCATCTGAGTTGATCGCTCAAACAATCGTTGTCATCTTTCGCTGGATCTCTTCAAAATAAATTCACGGTTTGCACTGAATGTCATGCGATCTCGAGTTCTAGCATTTCTGTTGCTGTGGTTGGTGTGCGTGCGAATGGTCGCTGCGCAGTCCATTACTTCGATACAACCACGTTCGATTCGACCTGGCGAGACGACCGAGGTTATTGTTCATGGAAAATCATTGCAGATATGCAGGCGTGCTTTGTTGAGTACTCCCGGGCGGGTTGAGTTCAAATCGACTGCCGCGGATAAGATCACTTTGGCGATCACGCTTCCCAGCGATACACCGCTCGGGCCAATCGGAGTGTGGATGGTGGGAAAAGCAGCGGCGACCGAACCGGTCGTGTTGTTCGTGGATGATTTACCAACGATTCCTGAGCAGTCGAAGAACCACAGTCAACAAACTGCTCAGCCGATTGATCCGCTGTCTGCAGTCAATGGAGTGAGTAGCGGATCAAATAGCGACTTCTATTGCTTCGAGGTTGCATCGGGCCAGCGAGTCGCCTTCGAAGTGCTGACCCAATCGCTGCGTTCGACGATGGATCCGTTGGTTCGTCTGTTCAATGAAGATGGCGAGACACTTCGGGTCGTTGATGACGATGAGGTCGGACCGGAATGCCGATTCAGTCACACGTTTGAGGTTGCCGGAAAGTATTGGTTAGAAGTTCGCGATAATCGTTACGCATCCGGAGGTCTTTATCAGCTTCGTGTTGGTGATTTTCCCATCGTGCGTCACGCGTTTCCGATGGCGATTCAACGTGGAACACAGGCTAGCGTCGAGTTTTGTACACTTGATGGGTTCACCGCGGAACACCAGGCCGTGTCGGTGCCTGCGGGAGATCCGAATTCGACCCATACCATTTCTGGCCGATTGGAAAATGGACAGTCTTCTTCCTGGTGTCGGATCGCGGTGGTCGATTCGGTTCAACATCTCGAAACCGCAGGCGATGCGAATCCGTTGTCGCTGCCGATCGATCTCAATGGGCGTCTCGCTAGTCAAGGTGAACAGGATATCTATCTCTTGCGGGGGGTGGAGTCGAAAACGTTTCGATTCGCCGGGCGGACACGGTCGCTTGGTTCCCGTGCGCTTTTGCAAATGCGACTGGTCGACGAATCGGGAACCGTCGTCGCCCAGTCATCCGTCAACGATGCAGACGAATGGTCATTTGATTATCGCTTTCCCGACTCGGCGGAATATCGCTTGCAGGTATCTGATCTGTTGGAACGTGGAGGCGATGGCTTTGGTTACTTCATACAGGTAACCAGAGCACCGGGATTTCGTCTCGCTTTGAAGGGCGATTCGAAGACCAGCGAACGTTACGTGATGGACGAAGGTTTGGGAGCATGCGAAATCGAGGTGCAAGTTCATCGGTTTGGGTATGAAGGTGAAATTCAATTAACATCTGAATCGCGTGGCATTCGAATCCTGAATCCAGTGATCCCTGCGAAAGCAAATGTTGCGAAAATCTATCTTGCAGTTGGAGAAAGTTGGACAGCGGATGCTATGACCCTGTTTCAATTGATCGGACGTGCCAAGGATGATGTGAATTTGTTCGCGAGGTTAACAAGTTTCGAATTGCATCGGCTAAAACGTCCGCATGTCTTGTCACCTGCTGGGTGGCAAGATGGTCGGGTGATGATGAGTGGCTGTGTTCCAGGGGATTCGTACTTCAAGCTAGAGCCTACGACGGAATTGCAGTTCGCTGTTGGCTCCCAATCACATGCCGTCGATTTGAAACTGACCCGAAGCGACGCTTCTTTCAAAGGAACTGTTAGCTTGATGCGTGATCAGCTTCCGGCTGAATGGACGCTGAAAACGAAAGCCGAAAACGACATTTATCAAACGAATCTCGGGTGTGCCGACCCAAGCAATCGACCAAGTAAGTTATCGATTGCTGCATATTCTGAATTTCAAGGAAGAGGTCGCATTTCGCAGATCGACTTGCCCGTGCAGTGGATTGAACCTGTGCAGATTCGGTTCGAATCAGGCCAAACACTTATTGCGGGGCGAGAATACCAGTTGATTGCTAATGTCCACCGCCAAGGTAACGACCCCCAGTCATCCACGTTGCGATTGACTCAATATCCAGAGGGTTGGTCGGGTCCTAAATCGATTGAGATTCCTGCCGATGTAACGCGTGTTGAACTGCCAGTGAGCATTGCGACCGGAGCGAGTGAATCGCGGTCATTGCAGTACGAGATTACCGGGAAATTCCATGGGCAAGCGTTCAAGCGGGTTGCTCAATGGACAGCAGACACGGTCGTCGCGCTTCCGGAACGCTGGGAGGTTTACCCGCCAAAGATGGTACTGACGGTGCATGATCCACGACGGCAGTTGGTGATTACCGGTTGGGACGCGAGTGGGGTTCCACGTGATTGGACACGTGACGTTGAAATTCAGTCCGAAAATCCAACGATCGTCGATCTTGACGCAACTGTCATTCAAGCAAAGGCGAATGGAGATACGACAGTTCAGGTCCGATTAGGTGACCGTTCGTTGGCTGTACCGGTCAGTGTTCGCGACATGGAGATCGAGAAGCAACCCTCATTTGAAACGGAAGTGCTTGTTGCACTTTCCAAGCAGGGTTGCAACAGTGGGGCTTGCCATGGCTCGCCCAGTGGCAAGGGGTTGTTTCGGTTGTCATTGAGGGCTTTCGACAAGCAGCTTGACGAGTTAACGCTTATCCGCGAGGACTTTGGCCGCAGAGTGAACCGGATTGATCCGGAGCAGAGCTTGTTGTTGTTGAAACCGTTGATGAAAGTAAATCATGGCGGTGGCAAGCAATTGAATGAGAGCGATGCGGCTTACGCCATTCTGCGAGATTGGGTGGCAGCAGGAGCGAGAGCTGATCCACCCGATTCGGCTCGGTGTCGCAGCTTAAAGGTCTATCCATCCGACAAACGAGTCATGTCGATCGCTGGTGGTGGGCAACAGCTTTCAGTGATTGCTCATTTTTCCGATGGTTCCGAACGCGACGTTACCGATTTGTGCGCTTATGAAAGTTCGAATACCAGCGTTGCGTTGGTTGATCCGCAGGGATTGGTTCGTCCTCAAGCACGCGGTGAAGCTGCCATTTTGGTTCGTTTTCTAGAGCACATTGAATCGGTGCCCCTGCTATTTATCGATGCCGATCCTAGTTTTCAATTCGCAGGACCGCCGCCGCACAATTACATCGATGAGCTTGTAGATGCAAAACTTCGGCAGTTGCAGTACCTTCCGTCGGCCAACAGCACAGATGGAGAGTTCCTGCGGCGTGTTTTTCTCGACGTGATTGGGACTCTACCAACGGTTCAAGAAACCAAAGCATTCTTGGAAGATCAGGATCCTGATAAGCGTACCAAGCTCATCGACGCACTTTTGGATCGTCCCGAGTTTGCTAAGTTTTGGGCATTGAAGTGGGGGGATTTACTGAAGATGACCGGCAAGATGGTCGGTGACGAAGGTGTTCACAAATACCATCGCTGGGTAATGGAGGCGTTTCGTGACAACATGCCCTACGATCAATTTGTTCAGGCTTTGCTGGCCAGTGAGGGCAGCACGTTGGCGAACCCACCGGCAAACTTCTATCGCACCGCCACCGACATGAACGAGTGTGTAGAGACAGTTTCGCAGGTATTTCTTGGTGCAAGATTGCAATGTGCAAAATGCCATAACCACCCATTCGAACGATGGACACAAGATAATTATTACGGCTTGGCCGCATTCTTCAATCGGCTGCAGCGGCGGAAGACAGGACGTCCTGGCGAAATGTTCATCTACTCGGCTGCAAGCGGCGAAGTCACGCAGCCGCGAACCGGAGAGACGATGAAACCTTGGTTACCCATCAAGGGCGAAGTGTTGGTATCGGTTGAAGAAGATCGTAGAGATACATTGCTCGATTGGTTGGTCCAGCCCGATAACCCTTACTTTGCCAGAATCGAAGTGAATCGGATTTGGAGCGAACTGTTTGCACGCGGAATCGTCGATCCGATTGATGATTTTCGGGACTCAAACCCACCAACCAACGGTCCACTTTTGGATGCGCTCGCGAAAGATTTTGTGGATCACGGATTCGACCGGAAACACCTGCTGAGGACGATTCTCAATAGCCGGACTTACCAGGCCAGTTATGAGGTGAATGATTCCAATCGGGAGGATGCAAACTATTTTTCACATCAGCGGCCAAGGTTGTTGAGTGCGGAGCAGTTGCTTGATGCCGTAAATCACATCATGGGTTTGCAAGAAACATTTGGAAATTTGCCCGCGGGTACCAAGGCGACACATCTGCCGGCGCCCGATTTGGTGAAGGTCGATTTCTTGAAGGTTTTTGGACAACCCGAACGCAGTACCGTTTGTGCGTGTGAACGGGTGGACGAATCGAATCTTGCGATGGCGATTGAATTGTTCAACGGTTCCACCGTTCACAAAAAATTGCGTGATCCAAAAAATCGGTTGAGGTTGGCGGTAGCGGCTGGACAATCGGTCGAATCGATTGTTGAGGAATTGTATTTGTCCGCATTGAGCCGCTATCCCACGGAGCTTGAAGTCAACGTCGCGGTTGCGCACGTCAAGATGCGAGAAGAGATTACAAAGGGTATCGAAGATATTTGTTGGGCGTTAATGAATACTGATGAGTTCTTATTTCAACATTGAATCGATCCTCGCAGCGTTGTCGTGCGTGGGGTTCGTTTTGCCAGCTGCGGCGGATGAGGCCGTCAGCTTTCGACGGGACGTTGCGCCGATTTTGCTGGATCACTGCGTGGCCTGTCATAACGCCAATCAAGCCGAGGGTGGCTACCGGCTGGATACGTTTGCTGAGCTCACCAAGGCGGGGGATTCTGATGTCGACCCGTTGGTCAGTCACGAGGAACAGCAAGCCGAGTTGTTGCAACGCTTGACGACAGACGATGAGTTTGAACGGATGCCAGCGGAGAGTCCTGCGTTGGCTGAATCGCAGATAAGATTGATTTCAGCCTGGATTGAAGCTGGTGCGAGCTTTGACGGGGAGGACACCGGTGAGTTGTTGGCGTTTGTCATCCCGCCGCCCCGGCACCCGCCGCCGCCGACAACGTATGCAAGGGCATTGGAGGTGACTGCCCTCGCGTTTTCGCCCGATGGATTGAACATTGTGGGAGCCGGATATCACGAAATCTTGGTTTGGGACCTCAAAGGAAATCTGATACGGCGGATCGAGAATGTCGGCCAACGAACATTCGATCTCGCCTGGCACCCAGACGGAAAACGGATCGCAGTTGCTGGTGGACAGCCGGGATGCTACGGAGAAGTGCGATTGATCGATTACGAGAGTGGGGAAG
>JAYZAR010000046.1:0-5976 GCA_036339635.1 Planctomycetota bacterium
GAAAAGATGGGATTGCACTCCCAAGATCTGTTCGCCTTCAATGGTCCACTCGACCTGACCTACTTGTTCACACTTCATGGACTTGAAGGGTTTGATCAACTGCGTGATGAGCCTTGGCCACCCCAGAGCGTCTCAGAAATCGATCCATCCGAGTCAATGTTCTCCACCATTGCAGCACGAGATCTTCTAATCGTGCACCCATATGAACAATTCGACCCCGTGGTTCGTTTGATTGAAGAGGCCGCTGTCGATCCAGATGTCTTGGCGATCAAACAAGTGCTATATCGCACCAGCCGAAATAGCCCCATCGTTGCAGCGTTAATGCGAGCGGCCAAGTATGGCAAATACGTCTCTGTCATTGTCGAATTGAAGGCTCGCTTCGACGAAGCAAGAAATATCGAGTGGGCCCGCGAGATGGAACACGCGGGAGTGCAAGTGATTTATGGTCTCCGCGGCCTGAAAACACACGCGAAGGTGTGCATCATTGTGCGACGTGAATCACAAGGCATCGTGCGCTACATGCACTTCGGAACTGGTAATTACAACGAAGTCACTGCCAATCTTTACAGCGATGTTTCCTTATTGACCTGTAACGATCAATTAGGCAGCGATGCGACCGCATTTTTCAACGGTGTCACGGGCGCCAGCCAACCACTCAAATTGCAACAGTTGGCAGCGGCGCCAACTTCACTAAGACCGCGAATACTCGATCTGATTGATGCAGAAACCCGTCGTGCTCGCGAAGGCCAAAAAGGCGAAATCATCGCCAAGCTCAATGCTTTAGTTGATACCGAAGTGATCGATGCGCTTTACCGGGCCAGCCAAGCGGGCGTCAAGGTTTTACTCAATGTCCGAGGGGTTTGTTGCCTGAAACCAGGTGTCAAAGGGCTGAGCGAATCGATTCGAGTTGTGTCCATCGTTGATCGTTTTTTAGAACATGCCCGGATCATCCAATTCCGTCATGGGGGCGATCACCAACTGTTCATTAGCAGCGCGGACTGGATGCCCCGCAACTTGGATCGTCGCATCGAACTACTCGTCCCAGTCGATGATAAGGATTGTCGCCGCAAGCTGAGCGACACGCTTAATATCTATTTCCAAGACAACACGAATGCTTGGCAAATGCAGACAGACGGCACATACCAACGGAAGGCTCAGAAACAGACGGCACTGCGTTCACAGCAAACGCTGCACGACCGAACCTGCGAAGTGACAAAGGCAAGCAAAGAACGCGGCCGTAGCTTTGAGCCTCATCGACCGAAAGCTGATCGATAAGACCACGCGGGCCTTACCTGAAGGAACCCACTGTCGTGCTGAACCAGAAACGCTGGTCACCTGAAACATCACTCGCTCAAGATTCATAAAAAAGCAAGACACCCATCATCCGCTTCTCAAATCTCCGCCTAATGACAATCTGCGACATTGCCGCAGTTACAAGATGTCACCGGGCCGGTACTTCGCTGCATCGCCATATCGAGCTGTGATCTCCTCGATTTTTGCAACCACACTGCGCACCTGCGTCGACGCATTCCCGATAAATTGATCGGGATCCCCGATGGCAGCCTTCAATGCTGTTTGATTCAATGGAATTCGCTCGTCAGCAGCGACTCGATCAATCAGATCATTGTGCTCCGATCCCGACTCCCGCATCGCCAGGGCAGTTGCCACGGCATGCTCTTTGATCACTTCATGCGCTGTTTCTCTGCCCACCCCAGCCTTAATCGAGGCAACCAGAATCTTCGTAGTCGCTAAGAATGGAAGGTACCGCCGCAATTCCCGATCGATGATCGCTGGATAAGCACCGCAGTCCTCGAGAACTGTCAAGAAAGTCTCTAATTGACCATCGATTGCCAAAAAGGCATCCGGAATGGCAACTCGCCTCACCACGCTGCAACTGACATCCCCCTCGTTCCACTGGTCCCCCAGCAGACCGCCTACCATCGATAGGTATCCCCTCATAATTACGCCAAATCCATTAATCCGCTCCGCCGACCTAGCATTCATTTTGTGAGGCATAGCTGATGATCCAACTTGGCCTGGCCGAAAGCCTTCTGTGGCAAGTTCCGCGCCGGCCATCAGTCGTAGCGTGCGAGCAAAATTAGCTGGACCCGATGAAAGCTGCGTCAGTGTAGAAACAACCTGGAAATCGAACGAACGCGGATAAACCTGACCAACGGAATCAAGCACCGTCTGGAATCCCAAATGCCCAGCAACACGCTGGTCAAACTCATCTAACTTAGAAACATCCCCCTGAAACAGATCCAACATGTCTTGCTGGGTTCCAACCGGCCCCTTGATCCCGCGGAGGGGAAGTTTCTCAATCAGCGACTCCAAACTATCAAAAGCGACCAAGATTTCTTCGGCAACATTTGCAAAACGCTTACCGACGGTCGTAATCTGTGCCGGAACGTTGTGGCTGCGACCGGCAATCGATAAATCGCAGTAATCCGCCGCACGTTGACCAAGTAACGACAATACCGCGACCGAATGATCCCGCACAATTTCCAGCGCGGTCCGGATTTGCAACTGCTCCACATTCTCTGTTAGATCACGAGAGGTCATTCCCTTGTGGATCTGCTCGTATCCGGCCAGAGCATTGAATTCCTCAATCCTTGCCTTTACATCGTGACGGGTGACACGTTCACGGGCGTCGATGGAAGAAAGGTCAACCTGACTTTTAACCGATCGATATGCATCCAGTGCCTCATCGGGCACTTCGACACCCAAATCTCGCTGTGTCTCTAGCACGGCGATCCAAAATTCTCTCTCCAGCTGCACTTTGGCCACCGGAGACCAAATCTGGGCCATACTGGAACTGGCGTAGCGACTGGCGAGCACATTAGGAAGTTCAGCAGGCAAGATTGCCTCCAAGAATGAGAAATCGCTGTAAATCGCGGCTAAATGGGTAGTCAAGCGACAGCCGACACGTCTAGGCTGTCAATAATTCTGGTAGGTCCATCAGTCACTACCATCTGAAAAGCAAATCAAATCCCTCTGTCAGGATTCCCGAGACGGTGTTTCAGGGCTAAATCGAGTTCGATAACATAATGTTTGTCTGTTTGGCCGCAAATCCGTTGAGTTCGCAGTTCTAGTAATCACGGTTTCTTCAAGCACCGGAAATTGAATGATCCATTCTTGTTGCCAGTACTCCAACGATTTTCACACTGGAAAGCGGATTCAACACATTTTATCGCTCGTTGTGGGCTTGCTGGTCGCTAGCTGGACCTGCCTCTCACGTCCCACCTCATCAGCCTGGGGTCAGGATCGAGAAGCCGAAAAGTTTGTTCGAGCGACCGAATTGTTGCCTGAATCAACAGCTGGCTTAATTCGAATCCCAAATTTCCCAAAATTCCAAAAAGCCTGGAAGCAAACGAGCCTTGGGCGGTTGGTAGACAATCCATCGATGCAACCGTTTATAGAAGCTCAACGAGAACGGATCGAAAAGTCGATGCAATCGCTCGACAATAAGATTGGTATTCGCCCGAAGGATCTTGCAGACATTGCTGCCGGTGAGGTGGTAGTCGCCTGGTTGCCATTCGAGAACGATAAACGCCGCCCTTTTACCATTTGTCTAATCGCAGACGTGAGAAATCGGCGAATCAAAGCGCAAGCCGTTTTAGAAACAATTGACAAAGATCTGAAAGCCGCTGGCTGGAATCGCAAGGACGTTGAGCACCGCGAACAGACCATTCGCATGTACGACACTCAGCCGAAGCCTGGGCAATTGAAGATTGAACAGATCGCAATTGTGCTCAGCGAAGAACGGATCATCGCAACCGACCGAGACACCGTCGCGTTCGGTTTGCTGGACTCGCTTGCGGGCGAGGCAGACAGCAAGGCCATTGAACAGTCCGATGAATTTGCTGCAGTCTTGCGACGCTCAAGCGGAGCAATCCAACAACCTATCCTGAATGGTGGGGCGACGGTTGCCTTGGAATGGTTCGCAAGACCATTTGAAATGGGTCGAGTTCTAAGAAAAGTATTCCAAGTTGACCGTGGTAATCAAGTCGATGTCATCAAACTGCTAGAAAACCAGGGCTTTGACGTTATTCGTGGAGTCGGCGGCGTGGTCGCACTGAATGGCAAAAAATATGATTTGATCCATCGTGGATTTGTCCTTGCTGATCAAAGTAAAATCGAAAAGGCGGCTCGGATGCTGCAGTTTGCCAACGATACGCTCAACAAGATTCCCGTTTGGGTACCGGGTCAAGTTGCCGCATTTAATCGGCTGAATCTAAAAATCAAGGATGCGTTTTGGGCTGCCGAGTCGCTTGTTAACGAAGCTTTTGGTGACGACATTTTCCGAGACATCATCAATGGGATTCGCGACGATGAAGATGGGCCTCAAATCGACATCGAAAAAAATGTCCTACCGAACTTAGACGACCAGATCATTGTGCTAACGGATAACGTCGAACCGGCTGACATCCAATCCGAACGCATGCTGATGGCTTTACGCGTGAAGGACGGCAAGGCGATCGAAAGGGCGATTCGCAAAGCAATGGAAGTCGAACCGGATGCGACCAAGTTGGACACTCTGCCAGGGATTGAGATTTGGCAAGTCCAAAAGACAGAGGATATCGACGACTTCGATGAAGACTTATTCGGCGATCTCGATTTGGACTTCGGCGAAGAAACAGCAGAGGAGACACCGCCGCTGTTGGAACATTGGGCGATTGCCTTGGTGCCTGCCGGTCCTTGCTCCGAAACCCCTTACCTCATGTTCTCCAGTCATCCAGAATTTCTGATCGAGTCGGCCAAGCGAATCACCGAGGAACCTTCGACTGATCGACTTGAGCAATCGCCTGAAGTGATAGCTGTTCAAGCAGCGATGAAAGACCTCGGCGCTAATAATCCGGCCTTCGACCGAATCGTGCGGGCGAAAGTTTCACTCCGCATCAAGTATCAATTGCTCCGCCAGGGTCAACTGAAAGAGAGCGACACGATCCTAGGTTCTTTTTATCGTCGAATCTTTGAAAATCAGGACGCAGACAATCAGCTCGAACTCAACACCGCTAAACTGCCGCCATTTAGCGAAATTCAAGAATTCCTGCCTAACGGCGGTGGTTTTTTTGAAACGACCGAGAATGGCTGGGATTTCAGCACATTTTTTCTGAAATAGAATTTCAATCGAGTTGCAAACAATCTCGCAATTCTTGACGAACAACCTTCAAAACCCGTTCCTGAACGTCCTCTAGCGGTCCTTCTTGGAACGCGCCAGCGGCCGCTTTATGACCACCGCCACCGAAGTGCTGTGCGACCTTATTGCAATCAAGCTCGCATCGACTCCGAAAGCTCAACTTGTATCCCCCACGAATCTGCCCGACAAAAATCACGGCAGCTTGCGTTCCCTCCACCGCGAGCGTCAAATTGATCGCGTCCTCCGTGTCGCTGGGGAGGGCACCCATTGCTTCAAAATCTTCCTTCCTGGCATAGGTGTGAACAAGAGCACCTTGCAGTTCACACGTCGTCCGCGAAAGCACCAAGCCTCGCAGCTTCAATCGCCCCAACGTGTCACGCTCATATAGATCCCCATAGACCTCACTGGGGACAACCCCCGCGTCAACCAATCGAGCAATTACTCGATAGGTGTCGGCTGTCACGCTGCCAAAGCGAAACCACCCCGTATCGGTGGCGATCGCTGCGAATAGCGGTACCGCTGACTGTCGGGTCAATGAAACGCCCAACGCATCTGCGGCCTGAACGACCAAGTGCCCAGTCGCCTCGGCTTGATAATCCTTATACATCGTTGCACCGAGGTCATCCTCACCAACGTGATGATCGACCACGATTTTGTCCGCCCGTGATGTACGAATCACGTCCCCCATATCACCCAACTGCGCCCAAGCACTGGTGTCGAGAACCATGATGCAATCAGCGGATATATCTTCGGCCCGCACGTCATCATCGAGTACTTCGATATTGCCAGCAGGATCTAAAAACTGAAGCGCTGGCGGAGTACGATGAGCATTGATG
>JAYZAR010000047.1:0-16803 GCA_036339635.1 Planctomycetota bacterium
GCCGTATGTGTCTTTGAGTATTTGAAAGTCGTCGATTTCTAGAAATGCCAGTGATCGGGTCGCCTGTGGGCCGTGCCTGAATCGCTTGGCAAGGTGCTGGTCGAAAACATCATGCTCAGAACTGCGTGTGAGCGGTTCGACCAATGGCTGCCGATTGGTCGGTTTGACCTGTGCCGTCTGTTTTGCTCCTGCGTTTTTACTTGTTGCAACCACTTTTGGATCTGTTGATTCGTTTTGATTAATTGAGAGAACACCGCAGCTAATTGTTCGGGTGATGGAGCGGCTTTTTCGGGCAGTTGGTCGTTGAGTTCAATCACCTTTGCTTGGTAGCCTTCCACAGCGATGGAGATGTTGGACGCAGGTGCTCTCAGGTAATGGGCGATCTTAACAAGCATTCTTTGTTGGATTCGTCGGTGGCCGTGAGATTAGTAACCGAGTGGGCTGTTCAACGCAATCATTTGTGACTACCCAAGCACCCCAAATAATGCATGACCCATCTGCACGTGACGCCCACGCTGGTACAGTTGAGTGCAGTTTCAAGATCCAAACACGTAAACTTGCTGCCGGATGGTATTTGCGGGCCATTTCAACCCACCAAGCCAGAATCAAAGGACTTCAGATGTTCGGGAAGTCTCTTCCGATCTGAGGTTATCTTGTTCCTAGCGGTTGGAAGCCGAACCGATAGTCCTCGGTTACTGGCGGAACGAATGAAGTCATCTGACTTTTTGTTGGCTCGAGGTTGAATTGCTGCGATCATTGCGTCGTTGGGTGCGGAGCTCAGGAGGTGTAGGCACGAGGAGTGGCCCTTTGGGTGCAATTCTGTTGTGGCACGTTCCTCGGTTTTTGTGATTCATCAGTTGCACTGATCGACTGCTGACTGGATCCTGTTGCGTTTCGTCGCGCTGCAATCCAGTTTCTTCACTCCAAGTTTGGGGAATTCGAAATTTTTGATCACGAACCCGGATGGTTCCACGTCACAATCGGCGTAACCAAGGGGTGGATAGAGTGGCGATAAAATATGCCAAATTCACGTAGGCAGAATCAAAAAAATGTGGGATATTTGAAAGTGGAAGATCACTGTCCCCCAGCCCACTTCCAATTCGCGTTTCATCCAATGCACGCGGGAAAACAGCGATAAGGGCAGACGAATTCCACAAGGATGGTCGACGACGACCGCTAAATCTCACCTAGCGAATCGACAGAATTTCAAGATGTTGGAAACAAGCGAACAGGCCGCTGAAAAGGCTGCGACAGATCTTCTCGCCAATAGCTCGATTCGAGAGCTCCGCGATCTTCGAGTGGATGGAACAGAAACTCAGTTGCGTCTCAGTGGTCGCGTGAGCAGTTTTTACCACAAGCAGATGGCCCAAGAATCTGTCCGTCGGGTAACCGAGGGGCGTCAGATCGTCAATCGCGTCATGGTCACCCCTCGCTAGCCGATTTCATTCTTCGCAGCAGGCGTTTTCTTGCCTTTGTCCCCTGACTGGCGTTTCTTAAGCCGGCCCGACGTCGATATGGCGGCTTCAAAAGTGTGCTGCTAGGGGCAATTCGATTCAATAGCGTGCAAGTCTGCACCGCAACTGTCGGTTGATCCCGCTCAATTCAATCTTGCGAATGTTGGGATCAGGATTGCTGTGATTGTCCTGGTCGACGACTCTTTTTTGACTGGTAGTGGTGCGGTAGGAGTTTGGTTGGTGACTGATGGACCAAAATGCGAAGAGGAAGCGGCTTGGTTTCTTTCGCGTCTTCCTCACCCTGGCAAGTTGGATCTGACGATTCTGACCGTCCTTTCCCCACCGCCCACTTCGTTCTAGTCACCAACGAAGGATTTGATGACTGAGATGATCAAGGAGGACCGGGTCTACTCCGAGCAGCGTCAAAGAACGATCAGCGAGACATTTGGAGGGGCTAATGCGAATTTTGAATCTCGCATCGTCGAGTGGGATCCGCAGGCGTCGATTATCGATTACACAGCCCAGTGCAAATCTGATCTAGTCGTCCTGGGTGCGTAAGGTCATTTATAGATTGATCAAATTGTGCCTGTCAGTACGAGTAATGAAGTGGTGACTCACGCACCTTGCAGTGTCATGGTGGTGCGAGCAACTAATATGCGAGAACAGTTTGATCGCAGCCTGCAGGTAACGGTCGCCTTTGACGGTTCAGCAGCGTCCCGTCGTCATTCTCAGCAATGTGGATGTGGTTGCTGCTTTGGTGTCAATGCGTTTGGTGAAGCAAAGGGCTCGATCTAGCTCCTTCTGAGCGTTTGGCTGGCATTTACCAGGTTCTGGTGTCCGGCGGTTTTAATGGAATCGCAGATCACAGTCCGGCAAGCTCTTTGAACTCGGCTTCACTAAGCACTCGCACGTTAAGTTGTTGAGCTTTAGCAAGTTTGCTGCCTGCTTTTTCTCCAGCCACGACGAAATCGGTTTTTTTACTCACGCTCCCAGAAGCACGACCACCAAGTCTCTCGATGACGGCTTTAATTTCATCTCGCGTGAATTGAGTCAAGGTTCCGGTGACTACGATCGATTTTCCTTCCAATTGCTGCTCGTTCGATTCAGCGTTGATTTGGGGTTGCTCCAGGCTAACCCCGACTGCCGCGAGTTGTTGGAAGATCTGCTCACCATAGCTTGAGTGACAGAATTCATGAACGCTTTGCGCGATTGCATCACCGATCTCATGAATCGACGCGAGTTGTTTAACACTCGCGTTCCTTAACTCTTCGATTGTGGTGTATTGCTTGGTGATTAGTTGCGCAACCCGCGGGCCGACGTGACGGATTGTGATGGACGCGAGGACGCGTGCCAACCCTCGGTCGCGACTCGCGTCGATTCCCGCGAGTAGGTTCTCGGCGTTGCGTCGTCCGAATGTCACATCAATCATTTCACCTTCTTTACCTTTGCGGCGTTTGGGCCACGTGAGTCCAGCGACTTCTTCAAGTTGCAGTTCGTAAAGATCCGCGTATCCGGTGACCATCTTTTGGTGCAGCAATAAGTCAACGACCTCTTCGCCGAGTCCATCAATGTCCATGCCAGGTCGAGAACCAAAATAAATCAAGCGTTGTCTCACCTGTGCCGGGCAGGCAGGATTGGAACAGCGGATGTAAACTCCGCCAGCATCTCTCGCGAGAAGAACGTTGCATTCGGGGCAATGAGTGGGAAACTTCCAGGCTGGCAGATCGGTTTTTCGCTTATGCTTTTCAACACGCACAACCTTGGGAATGATTTTTCCCGCCTTTTCAACCACAACCACATCACCTTCACGCACGTCGAGTCTTTCGATCTCATCGGCGTTGTGAAGCGATGCACGAGATACCGTCGTATCTGCGATGTCGACTGGTTGCAGGTTGGCGACCGGGGTAATGGTTCCTGTTTTTCCGACTTGAACTGTGATCGATTCTAGTTTCGTGACTGCCTCGTACCGCTCGAACTTACAGGCGATCAGCCAGCGAGGACTCTTGCTGCGGAGTCCTAGACGCTCGCGCTGCGCGAAGTCGTTCACTTTGAATACGATGCCGTCAACTTCAAACGGTAAGTCCGGGATTTCCTGTTCCAGAGTAGCTACGGCCCCCATCGCTTCAGTCGAGTTTTTCAACAAACGAACACTCGGCGTCGGTGGGATCCCAAGGTGCTTCACCTCGGTCAAGAAATCGACATGGTTGGTGACTCCGACGCCTTGCATTTCCCCGATGCCATGACAGAAGAAACGTAGGTTTCGTTGGGCGGCAATCGATGGGTCAAGTAGCCGAATCGTTCCAGCCGTGACATTGCGAGTGTTTTTGAACGGTTCATTGCCAGCCTCTTGTTGCCGGACGTTCAGGTCAGCCAAGTCGGCATTTGTCATGTAGACTTCGCCGCGAAGTTCTAGAATTTTGGGAGGGGAGTTCGTGTTTAGTTTCAGGGGCAGGTCATGGATGGTTCGCAGGTTGTGCGTGATGTCGTCGCCCACTTCGCCATTGCCACGCGTTAAACCTTGGGTCAAAACACCATCTTCATAACGGATCGAAGCTGCGACGCCGTCGATTTTGAATTCCATCACCCAACCAATCGATTCACCCTCTAACAGTTTCTCGGTGCGTTCAAAATAGGCTTGTAAATCCTCGCGGCTGTAGGTGTTGTCAATCGACAACATCGGAACTTGGTGAGCGACTTGAATCAGATGCTCGACTGGAGCATCACCAATCCTTTGAGTTGGTGAGTCGGGAGAGTGGTATTCAGGGTGGTTCGTTTCCAGTTGCTCCAGCTCAGCCAGAAGTTGGTCGTATTCGAGATCTGATACAGCTGGCTTTGCTTCGACGTAGTAGAGACGATCGAGTCGTCGAATCTCGGCTCGCAGTGCTTCGATGCGGTCTGCAGCGGACGAGTTCATTCGGAGATCCTTCGGGGAAAACAACAGAATCGGCTGAGATTGTAATGGCTCAATCGCTGCGGTGCGCCGCCGCACACTTGAGTGTCTTGCGCGCGATGTGGCACCGGTGTGTTGGATCAAAGTTGCATCATTGGTCCAACTGTATTCGGGAGTGGACTTGTATCGCACATACGTCAAATTCGCCACACAGTTTCACTATTTTTGTCGGTAATTCGAAGACAGGCAATGGCGAGACTCCGCAGCCCATCTTGATTTGTAGGCTGGACTTTAGCTTGGTTCTGAGGCTGACTTTATGGTGCGGAATGTCGACTCGTTTTACTTGTGTTGAGTTGTGAAGATGGTGTTGTTTTTCAGGGGTTCAATTGGTTTGACAAGTTTTTTCGCGGCTGCCTTGTCTGCTTCTTCTGTGGCTCCTGGCGCGTTGAGACGCATGACAGCAAGAATGCGCAAGCCGTAAGTGCAGACTCGGATATGCCGGTGCAGCCACAGAGCATACTTGAGAGACTATTCGTTTGTGGATGATTTTTATAAGGTCGCCGTCGTGTTGATTACGACGCACGATGTGAATAAAGAAGGTGATTTACTCGCAGGAACTGCCGCCAACGGGTTGTTTTAGGCAGCGAGTCAAAAAGGTTGGCACCAAGTGCGTCTGTTGGACGCCAGCGGTGCGACAATCAACGACTCGAACGTCGCTTAAGATGGATTTGAGCTTCAAGGGATCTTTAGGCTAAAGTCCGAAAAACACTGGCGCGAGCCCTTCGTTTCGAAAAGGGAAGCCGCATCGAAGAGTTCTTAGGCCCATCCCGCTTGTCCTCGGGAAATGCAGAATGTGTCACGAGAACTGCAAGACGTTTGAACAAGGCAAGCCGATCACCGCGATAAGTTACAACATCCGGATCCGGTGAATGCTATGCTTGCTTTATGATTCGGAATCGACTAGCGCGGTTTTACTGCAGACGTGGCGCTGAGGTCGGCTTGCTGACTGTTATTCAGTGGCATCATCTGCAGCGACGCGAAAAATCGGACCCCTTCGGACGACGACTTCTAGTAGATCGGTTTCGAAATCCTTGTTGAGGATTTCGGTTTGCAGCGGCTGTTGGCCGTTGTAGCCGATCTTTTTTTGTACACTCGGATTCATAAAGTACGCGCCGCAAACAACGGTGGTGAGTACGCGGAATTTCCGACGGTTGTGTTCACGCAAATATTCGACGTGTCGATTCGGTTCTTGCGTGGTCGCCGATGCGATGAGCGTTTGAAGTGGCTCAGCGAGTTCTGGCCTCACTTTCAAAACGTGTTGATACCAAATTTCGAGGCTTGCTTGACTGGCTGATGGCATGTTACCACTTGCAGGAATCAAGACATCCGCGAGATGTTTGAGGGTTTCAAGGTCGGCTTTGTTCAGCATTAGCCCGTGACTCGCTGATTTGGGACTTGCTGATTGGTCCGTTGTTTAGCGAGGTGGTCAGTGCACCGCAACGCCAACGCGGCAATGGTTGCCGTTGGATTCATTCCGCTGGAGGTTGGCCAAATGCTGCCATCAAAGATGTAAAGGTTGGGGATGTCGTGCGTGCGCCCCCAGGGGTCAACGACGGAGGATTCTGGATTGCTCCCCATCTTGCACGTCCCTAATAAATGCCATCCCGTTTCGCGTATCGTCGGCGCGATGATCGTTTCGTAAGCGCCGGCTGCTTGCAGTGACTGCTGTGCTTTGGCGAGGTGAAAATCGAGCATTCGAGATGAGTTTTCGGACTTGCGATATGTGATTTTCGGCGCGGGGATTCCGTCGCTATCTTGGGACGAAGAGTCCAGTTCGACTCGATTGCGTTCGTTTGGCAGATCTTCAGCCGTGATCCCCCACATCACCGAGCGACCGAGTCGTTTACGGATCCCATCGTGGAAATTTTCACCCCAGATTTCGTTTTCCTTGCCCCAGGGATAGGTGCTGGTCATCCGCACAGGGCCGCCAGTTGGTAGTAGGCCCCACTTGGCGCCTCGGACAAAACCACGGTTAGTGTCGGTTTCATAAAATTCCAGGCTATGCAGCTGCTGGCCCCACAAGCCATGGGTGGTTCCAAGGTCTTCTTCAAACAAGCCGACGACCGTCCCGTAGGGATGCCTCATTAATCGCTTGCCAACTAAGCCGGACGAATTGGCTAATCCGTCTGGATGCTGATCATTTTTTGAAAGCAGTAGTAGCCTCGGTGTTCCGATCCCGTTGGCTCCGAGGATCGTCACGTCCGCGGATTGAAAGTGCTCTTTTCCGAGACGGTCGACATAGTGTGCCCCAGTCACTAGCCCGGCTGTGTTCATTTCCAATTTTCGAACTCGTGCACCCGTGATCAAAGTTACCCCACGCGCGACATTGTTGGGCCAGTGAGTTTTATCGACACTTCCCTTCGCGCCGTCGACACAGCCCCACATGCAGGTCGCTCGTTGTGTGCATTGATTTAAGGCTCGGTAGGGACGCGTGGCAATTGCGTTGGATGCTGGCCACCAGTGCCAACCTAATTGATTGTGCGCCTTGGCAACTTTGCGACCCACCGGCGACAACGGATAGGGGGGAAGCGGGGGGCCTTTACCAGGTGGAAAAGCTGGGTCACCACCTAGCCCAGATATGCCAAAATCCGCTTCAACTTGTTCGTAATAGGGTTCCAGGTCTTGATAACTCAGCGGCCAGTCATCGGCGATTCCGTCGAGCGAGCGAACACGAAAATCGGACGGCATGTTGCGCTGCCATTGCGCTGCGTAGATGACACTGCTGCCGCCGACCCCATTATAGAGAGCGGCCGAAATATCCGAATCGGTATCGACGATTGGATAATCTGCTGGGGCTCTCCGGTGATTCGGGTTGGGGCCCCAGTCGCGGTCAATTCGCACTTCATAGTCGGCATGTCCGGCTCGCGTTTTGGAATCATCCGGCCAATCGCCCTGCTCTAATACAACGACGCGAATCCCCGCTCGTACGAGTCGACGGGCGGCCACCGCTCCTGTGGGACCGGCACCAATAATTAACACGTCAGGGTGAGTCTCGGCTGTCATGGCGGTAGCTTACCGTAATCGTGTTTGTTTCGGCATCCAGTGCCTTGCCCTTGGGTTCAGGAAACCACCCGAGGCTTTTTTCTGTTCCTTTTCCATTCCGAGCATGAATGTCGAGGTCGCTTTGCTCATGATTGTTGTGGGCTTTGTCGCCATATTGCCAAATTTGTTCTGTGGACTTACGGCGTGGCGGGTTACATCGTGGCGATGGATCAAGCAGGGGAGGATCAATCGGGGGACATCTCCTGCTATCTCTCTCTCTGAATTTCACCCGCATTGGATAATTACCCGCTCTCGCGTCATGTCCGGACCAATTTGATGCCGCTGGTGGGTGCACAACGATGCAAATGCAATCTGCAAGGTTCCCGCCCGTTGCTAGGACAGGCTTTTCGGGCAGTCGAGTTTCCGCACCTGCACTTGTGAAATGGTGCCGGGTATCTGATGGCGTGTTTAATCACAACGTCATGCGATTTCTTCGAGCCCCACTCCTCAGGATTGTGAGCCTCATTGATTGAACCACATTAATCATGGTCAAACCCCACCATTCAAAAAAAATTAGGTTTCAATAGACTTCAGCGGCTTGCCGATGCCAACCGACCGACACCTCGCATTTGTCGTTTTTAGATTCGCCATGAGAAGTGTGCGTCGAAAGAATCGTGTTCACATCGTCAACCTGATGGTCCAGCAACTCTCCGCGTTGATTAACCAGCATTCCATGGCAGAGCAGTCGCGTGCCTGAATCCGCATTTAATCCGTATCGACCACCGGAGACTGGGGCTTCATCGCCCGATGAGAGTGCTGTTGTATCAGTGACGTTGGCCAATGATGCCCGCACTCGCCGTATCGCGACCAATCAATACCTGTTGCGGTGGCACCCGAAGCGTTTATTTTTCGGTTCGATTTTGATCATTGGCGTGAGCACCCTTTGTATTCACTATTCGATTCGAGTCGGATTCGAGTGGTTTGCGTTTACCATGGTCGCGGTCATGATTTTGTCTTCACTAGCCTACGCGGCCCTTGTGTACCGCGCCAAATCACAGATCGCTGAGATGTTTCGTCGGTCGGGCCTTAGTCGCGATGAACCGTATACTCTGCGGGCCGATGGAGTAGAGTTTCAATTCATACCGGCACGTGGAGTCCTCTGTCGCTGGCCTTACGACCAGATTCGGTTGCACCGAACCTCGCGCGGCATGTTGATCAGCCCAGAACCTTTGTTGTTCTTTTTGGTTCCGAAACGCCATGATGCCCACCTGGAGGAGACCAAACGCTTTGTGCGATTCGTTCGATCTCACGTCGAAGGGGATGCATAAAATCAAGGTGTGCGGCCAGTGTGATATTCATTGCCGAGTGAACTTATCGTCTGCGGACCACCGGTTGATTTACAAGCCACTGAAATATTCAAGCTAGGATGGCGAGGGTTGGATGGCTCACGGAAAGAGTGGTTGGGCTCTTGTTTTTGAATCCGCGTTTGTGAAGGGAGTGATTCAGTGCATTTACTTTTACAAAACTTTCTTATGCAATATCTGTAATGGGCAATGGTGCCTGCAATCTAGTTGGTTGTGATGGGATGTGATTTGAAGCGTGATCGACCACCAGGGCCAGTGACTTATTCCGCGGTGGTTCAAGGAGTCGGCAAGGTGACCCATTTGGACTGGAAGGAGGTAGGGCTCACGATCACATCAATTGATCCGAAGAATCACCATGCATTGGATGGGACGAGCGCGAGCGGAGAACCTGTTTATCAATATTCTGAGGTCGCAACGTGGGGCGATGGCCGACATTAACAGCGGAATGTGGAGGCGAGTGATGGAAAAACAGCAACACTGACAATGGTAGGAAACGTCGATTCGTGTCGACGACGGTCGCGTTTTGCTGGTGCTTGTTTGGGAGGAAGACATTGGGGTGCACCAGCCAAAATACGGGGTTCCCCGGCTTGAAGCATCGGCAACTGAGTATGCTGATTTCATTGCCGTTTACCCCGATGTTGTCGAATTTTTGATTTCTGAAACAACAACACGCGATGATCGCTCGGAGTAAATTAAGACTTCGGTATTACTTGTTGTTTTGGCCTCCATCTGGTGACGGTACCATGAGTCAAGCTCGATTGATCTTTTTTGCTTGCCCAACGCTGCTCGCAGCCCTGAGCTGCGGTGTCTTTGCGGAGGAAGTGCAGCCGGATTTTGGTGTGAGTGCCACTTTTTCGATTGTTGCTGTTGATCCTTCTACTGGTGAATGTGGTGCCGCGGTTGCGAGCAAATATCCAGCCGTTGGAAAAGTTGTCCCCTATGTGCGGGCGGGAGTTGGCGCTTTCTGCACACAGCATTGGCACAATCCCAGTTGGGGCGAGCGAGCGCTCGACCTGTTGGCGGCTGGCCATGGATCCGAAGAGGTGTTGGGAATCTTGCTTGCCGACGACGCCAGGCGAGACAAGCGGCAGTTGGCAATCATCGATATGAAAGGGCGTGCCGCAAATCGAAATCCCACGAACGCCGATGCATCCGGTGAGTATTGGGGTGCGATGAGCGGGAAATTTTTTGCGTGCCAGGGGAATACGCTTGCTGGCCGGCAGGTTTTGGTGGCAATGGCTGAAGCCTTTGAGGAAACCGATGGGAGTCTGGCCGATCGTTTGCTGGCCGCGTTGCTCGCCGCCGATCAGGCGGGCGGCGACCATCGAGGGCGGTTAGCGGCAGGCATTCGTATCGCCAAAACGGGACATGATGGAAGCTGGTTCGAATTAGACGTCGATCAAAGCGACGACGCGGTCACTGACCTCTACAAGAAATACATTTCGGTCGAGCACGAAGCGAAGGGAGATTGGTCGCTTCGGGTAGCCAGCGTTTCCCCGCCATCGCATCCCCACCTGCCAGAAGTTTCGCCTGAAGTCACCAGAGAGGCTGAAACGCGTGAGATGACTGAGATCGTGCGTCTCCTCTCAATGCAGGAAGCTCTACCGAGTCCCGGATCGGCACGACTCTTTTTGCGTTTGCGACGATTTCTAGCCGGCTGTGCGGTCGGCAGCGGTCCTCCGAGCAGCCATGTTCCGGCGAAGTCGAAGCGATAATGCTTGATAGCCGCCCTTTTTGGACTACAGGGTTTTTCGGCGAGATTGCGTAAGCTTCGTGGGGCTTTCTTCTTCCGCTCGATGCTAGCATTGGCGGTTCCGATTTCGCCCGCGATGGGGTGCGACAAAATTGTATTTGGTTTGTTGACGCGGTGATTTTGGCGGAAACCTCGAAAGATTACTTGTGACCGTGTTGTTTGGGCGGGGATTTTGGCATTGAAGCCGATCCGTTTGATGAATCCCGTTGGCAATTGCTCTGTTCGTTCCGTCCGCCATTCAATACAAGCGACGTACGACGGATTCCAATGGTTGCCAAGGAAGGCGGCTTTTCCGACTCGTCACTGCTCAGAGACCCGAATACCACGGCAATACGCCCGGGGCCGCAATGAATCACCCCACCTTGCTAAAGATCTACCGAGCCATGTTCGCGGCACGTCAGATCGACCAAGTCTCGCAAAAAATCATTCAGAGCGGCGAAGCCTTTTTTCATTTGTCAGGCGCGGGGCATGAGGCGTCGGTTGCACTGACACCCCATTTGGTGGGCGATGATTGGTTGCATTGTCATTACCGCGACAAAGCGATGTTGCTTGCTCGTGGCGTAAAAATGCGCTCGTTCTTCGACGCGATGCTATGTAATGATGCATCCGATTCGCGTGGGCGTCGAATGAGTGCATTCTTTAGCAATCGCGAGCTCAAGATCATGAGCATGGTGACGCCAACCGGCAATGGCGCGTTGCAATCGGTTGGGGTTGCTGCCGCGGTCAAGCACCAGGCATCGAACCCAATTGTGATGTGTGGCTTTGGCGACGGGACTGCTCAGCAAGGTGAAGTGCTAGAGGCAATCGGTGAAGCATCGCGGGACACTCTGCCCGTGTTGTTCATGATTCAAGATAACAGCTGGGCGATTTCGACCAGTACCGAAGGTCGGACATTCTTTTCATTGCCAGAGGGACAAGCTGATTCGTTTTGTGGGGTTCCAATCCGCCGTATTGATGGACGTGATGCTGTCGCCTCTTTGCGGCAGTTTGGCGAAATTGTCACGGAAATGCGAGTAACGCGCAAGCCACAAATCGTGATTTTCGAAGTGGAGCGGTTAGATAGCCATACCAATGCTGATGATCAAACAATTTACCGCAGCGAGTCGGAGCTCAGTCAATCCGCTAAGTCGGGTGATCCAATTTTGCGGTTGGAAAATCAGTTGACCAGTGACGGCTGTGACGCAGGCGTCCTGCAGCAAATCAGAATCGATGTCGAGCAAGAGGTTGCCGCTGCTGCCGCGGAAGCCGCGCAGGGTGGCCAGCCTGTCACACAGCCGGCCGCGATCCGACCGATACGCGCTGACTTGCAACATCCGCGGAGTGAGAAACGTGGCGACGAACTCCCCGATTCGCCTAATCCTGATTCGGTAAAGAAGGATTCGTTGACCATGGGCACGGCGATTCGTCATGTCCTGCAGCATCAATTGCGAAACGATTCTAGGATTTTCCTTTATGGCCAGGATATCGAAGATCCCAAAGGCGATGTATTTGGGATTACTCGAGGTTTGAGTACCGAGCATCCTGGTCGTGTTCGTAATGCACCGCTGTCTGAGTCGACCATTTTAGGGACATCGATCGGTCGCGCATTGGCGGGGCAGAAACCCGTTGCGTTTATTCAGTTCGCAGATTTTTTGCCGCTAGGCAACAATCAGTTGACTGCGGAGATGGCGAGTATGTTTTGGCGAACGGACGGTGATTGGCAAGTGCCAGTGATCGTGATGGTCGCTTGCGGAGGGTATCGTCCCGGTTTGGGACCCTACCATGCTCAGACCTTAGAATCGACTCTAACGCATACGCCTGGCTTGGATGTGTTTATGCCTTCGACAGCGTGCGACGCAGCAGGCATGTTGAACGCAGCTTTTCGATCGGACCGCCCCACGTTGTTCATGTATCCCAAGGCGATGCTGAACGATACATCGCGAGCGACCTCGGCCGACGTTGACAAGCAGTACATACCGATAGGGAATGCCCGAAAGACACGGGTCGGCCGTGATATCACCTTTGTCGGCTGGGGCAATACGGTCACCTTGTGCGAACGGGCCGCGGATGCGTTCGCGGGTGTCGGTGTCGACGCTGATGTCATTGATCTTCGGAGCTTGGCCCCCTGGGACAAGAAGATGGTCGTCGCCTCGGCTGAAAAGACGTCACGTTTGATTGTGGCCCATGAAGACAACCACACATGTGGTTTTGGCGGCGAAGTTTTGGCAACGGTGGCAGAGGAGTCTCGTTTCCCGGTCGCAATGCGACGAGTAACACGTGCCGACACGTTTGTTCCTTGCAACTACCTCAATCAGTTGGAACTTCTGCCTAGTTTTCAGCGGATCGTGGCAGATGCCGCCGAATTGCTTGACTTCGATCTAAGTTGGGAGCAGCCCGATCAGCCGGAAGAAGGCTATTTTGATGTGCCGGCGATTGGTTCGGCCCCATCGGATGAATCAGTTCTGGTAATTGAGTACAAGGTACAGCCAGGCGACCATCTTGATCGCGGTGACATGATTGCTGAAGTTGAAGCCTCCAAATCGGTTTTTCAAATCAGTACGCCAGTCTCGGGTACGGTTGAGCAGCTCTGCGTCCCCGAGGGAGAAAACATCGCGGTCGGTAAACCGCTTGTTCGAGTTCAGCTTGATGCGCCGGCAGCGGCTGAGGCGACCACACTGGCGGAAAATCCGGGTGAACCAATCCTGGTTCGTCGGCGAGAGCACGCTCGTTTGGTGTTGCCGAGCCGGACCGAAAGTCGACGGCCGTTCGATGTGGGGATTTCATCGGTAAGTGCGGTGACTGGCAATCGCTCTATCTCGAATGAAGATCTGTTGGGTGACACCAAGGCGATGACGCCAGCAGATGTCATGAGATTGACCGGAATTGAGACACGTCATTGGGTTGGTGCTGGGGACAATCTTGTGGTCATGGCGGCTCGTGCGGCGCGACAGACGCTCGAGCAAGAAGCGTTATCGGTGGACGAATTAGATCTCGTAATCTGCAGTACGACGAGCCCGAGTTCAGCAACACCCTCGATGGCTTGCCAGGTACTGAATGAACTGGTTCGCGGGAACGCTGCCACGACCATGCAAGCGTACGACATAAATGCCGCTTGCAGTGGCTACCTGTATGCCCTGCAAGCTGGTTACGACTATTTGCAAAGTCGGCCAGATTCGCGGGTATTGGTGGTGACAACCGAGGTGCTGTCACCGCTGTTGGACCGGTCAGATCTCGATACGGCGATCCTGTTTGGTGACGCGGCTTCGGCGACTGTTCTCTATGGCGAGAGCTTTTTTGATCTTGCCAGAGGAAGGCTACTGCGGCCGATTTTGTCTGCCAAAGGAGAAGACGGAAGTGTCTTGACGGTCCCGTTTCGGGATCGCGGATTTATCAAGATGCAAGGCAGCAAGGTGTTTAGCGAAGCGGTTCGTTCGATGGTCACAAGTTTGCAGCATGCTTGCGATCATGAAGGAATCACGACGGATGATCTGAACATGATTGTTCCCCATCAAGCCAATCAGCGGATTCTCGATGCCATTCAACGACGTGTTGGGCCGACGGTGTACAGTAATATTCGTCGTTTTGGAAACACCTCGTCTACCAGTATCCCGCTTTGCCTGAGCGAAGTGCTTCCCGAGATCCATCAAGGAAATCGGCTTGGCCTTTGCGCCTTCGGCGGCGGCTTTACCTTTGGTGCCTGTCTCGTCGACGCGATTTAACCCGGTGAGCCGCACACCTGGTTAGGCTGATCGCGTGATGGCCTTGCGGAAAACTGCCTGCCGGAAATTCGCCAAATAGCGAATTTACCAATTCGGTTCACACCCGCGCTTGGGCTGTGCCTAAACCGTCGCGTCCGTTTTCTGGGGACAGGTTTTGTTGGGGACAGCGAAAACCGCAGCCTCTGTTGGCGTGAAGCGGCTCAAACCATCGGCTTGGCCCGTGTGACCAATTGGACCACGAAGCCCCAGGGATCTCTGAGCATGGCGTGTACATCCCCGTTGGGTGCAGTTTGGGGGCCAAGGATCAATTCGGCGCCGGCAGTGGTTAAACGCTTGATATCTAGTTCCATGTCCTTGGCGACGAACGCAAGATGCAATGACATCGGGTGCAGAGCTGCGTAATCTGGCACGGGGGCGTCATCGTTTCCATAGATTTCGATCATCACCGTTCCGCTGTCGTCCGCCAGGAAATGTGCGTAGGGTGGGTCAACGGTTCGTCGCTTGACTTGCATCCCCAGGTGCTCCACGTACCACCGGCCCATGGCGAGTGGATCGGGCACGTTAAAAGCGACATGTTCTATCTTCATATCCAGCTCCGATGGAAAACCCTTGATGCCGATGAAAACAAGACGGTTGCCGGCATTTGCATAGGCGATCGAATTCAGTGGTTTAGTTTGGAATTGGTGCTCGGGATTCAGTGGTTTGATTCAGTCGGAATGACCAGGGCAGTTTGAGTCCCGCGGGCGGTCCGTCTGAAGGGACGCCCATGTATCTGCGGGAAGATTGAATATCATCCAGTCAAGTGTGCGCCCGTTGGGCACTGGTATCGCGGGCTATTTCGAGGTCTGCTGTAGTTCAATCATCGCCTCGCCCAAGGCCACTCCAACCTGCATGTAGGTTTCCGCATTCTGGTTGTAGTGAAATCCCTGTTCTCTGGGTGAGATTTCCGCTGGTTTCCAGAAGCCACGCGTTTCGACACTCTTCACGTTCCCTTTAAATTCGGGGTAGGTTCCTGTTTCACCACTGACGGCAAGTTGCGCCTCGGCGACGATCTTATGCGGACCTTGCATCTTCCAACCGTCGAAGCCAATCGTTGCGATTGCAAAGGGAGCCCGGGGGACATCGAACTCGTTTCGCAAGGTCTTGATCAAGTGAACCAGGTTACCTTCGTAACGACTCGCGTTCGGTTCCCCACCGTCTTTGTGTCCTTGCCACCACACAAATCCAGCGATCTCGTAGCCACGTCCTTTCCAATGTGGAAACTCCTCGTCAAAGTTGTCCAGTATGCGGTGAGCCTCATTAAAGCAATCATCGTATTGCTTGCCTGCGTACCAGTTCACTGGCGTTGCCGCCGTTCCTTTTTTCCAACGAGAGGCGGTATCTTTGTAACCTGCATAAACATAGCCTTCATATTCGAAACGTTCGCTTCCAGGTGGTAGGAAATCCCATCCAAGTGACCGATTTCCCTGTGACGCTTTGAGTAGCAGGATCGGTTCGTTGTGGTAGTCACCGATCACAAATCCGAAGCCGAGTTCGGGGCCGATACTGTTGGCTCCCGCACCGCAGCCAACGCTCAGCCATTTATTTGCGGTAGCGGTGACGACTCCCTTGTACCAAACGTCATCACGAGTAACCCAGTTGCCATTCGCATCGACCAAGTGCGGATATTTGCCGTCTTGTTTGACGACCGTTGCCAACGTTCCTGGGATGTCGGTTCTGGCAATCCAGCCCAGTCCATCGGCTTGGTGAGTGAGATAAGTAATTTTGAATGGAACACGTTTGCTCGCAAAGAGTTCGATTGGATGGTGAATTGCTTCTGCGTCGACCAATTTTCGGTAAACCTCGCGGCCATTGACTTCCATGACGTTGTAAGTTGATCCGCCATAGCCGGGCCGCAGTTCATAAACACCATCCGTTTTGACCTGCAGAAAGCCCCGGACGACGTGGGTGCCGCCTGGTGGATAGGGTGTGGGTTCGACGCCGCCAAAACTCTCCAGTGTCATGGTTTTTGTGGGCGGCAGTTTGTCGTAATCGGAATTCGGGTCATAAGGTCCCGGATAGATCGATAGGACGGGGTCGATGAACTCGTCTCCCCAACGAATGCCGCCGCCGGTCACTTGGCCAATCCCCACCATGTTGGATTGTCCTGCCAGGATGTAGACCTTGACTGGCTTGCCTGGAGACTCGCAGCGGCCTTCGAGGCTGGTGACAGAGGACAGGGCGATTAGGACGTAAAATTGGATGAAACTGCGGATCATGTTTTGCTTTTCGTATGGAGATAAGCTTGAGGCTGCAACGCGTGGGAGTTTTTGAAGTGCTTTGACTGCCCGAGCGAATGTTAGTTGATCAAGCCGCGTTTGATGCTTGGATTGGATTGCGATTCCATCGAGTAAATTTTGGCGTTTTGGCACCGGTTTAGCGGGGAGGGTGCATCTTCAATTCGAAAGCAATCTTTCGAACTGCTGCCGCTGTTCGATGAGTGCGGCAATCTTGTTTTTCGGGGTGGTGCGGGCTTCTAATAAAATCCAGCCTTCGTATTTGATACCCTGGAAGAGTTTGATCAATTGCGGGTAGGGATAGTCGCCGACATTGAATTCACGCA
>JAYZAR010000048.1:0-22203 GCA_036339635.1 Planctomycetota bacterium
GTCTTTGCTGATCGTGTCTGCAATCTCGCCGCGTCAGAAAGACGTTCAGTCGCTATGATATCGGGATGCTTGATTTGAACCCCTCAGATGCTCCTGGTTCACGCTGGTTGGCGTGGGCCCAGTTAGTTCGATTGCCCAACGTGTTTACGGTGGTCGCCGATGTTGCTGCTGCCTATTTGCTGATTTCCGGCGGCCCGCAGCCTTGGACTTCCTGGATCGCGATCATCCTGGCGGGGGTTGCTCTATATTGGGCGGGGATGATCCTAAACGATGTCTTCGATGTCGAGCGTGATCGTGACGAGCGGCCCGGTCGTCCGATTCCGGCGGGGCTGATTTCTAAAGGGAAGGCAACGAAGGTGGGCTGGGGCTTGCTGGCAGTCGGTGTGCTATTGAGTGGTGTCGCCGGCTATCTGTGGCAGGATGTTGCTGGATTCCATTGGTTACCTTTGGTGATTGCAGTCGCCTTGGCCGGCATGATTGTCGCGTACGACGGCCCCTTGAAGCGAACTCCTCTCGCTCCGGTCGCGATGGGAGGATGCCGAGTGTTGAGCTTTTTGCTGGGGGCCTCCGCTGCCGTTGTGGTCGAGCCGGGCCAAGCTTGGCTGCCCACTTACGTGGTTGCGATAGCGTGCGGATTTGGTGTCTACATCATGGGAGTCACAACGATGGCCCGACGGGAAGCGACTGGGGGACTAAACCCCAATTTGTTTGTCGGCGCGGGCGTGATGATTTTGGGAGTGGGGATCCTGGCATTTGCTCCGCAGTTGAAAGCACCACCTCTGGGATTTCAGATTCAACGTGATGCGTTTGCGACTTTGGTCGCTGCGGTAGCAGCACCAGCGGTCTTGCGAGGCTTGCGTGCGATCATCGAGCCGACGCCAATCAAGATCCAAATGGCGATTCAAGTTGGGATCTTAACGATTATTCCCTTGGCTGCCTGCTTTGCATATCTGGGTGCGGGGGCCATCTGGGGTCTGCTTATCTTTCTGCTGACCTTTCCGTCGCTCGTCTTAGCGCTACGGTTTCGTGTGACATAGCAAGAAAGGATGAGTGCTTTGTCACGGCAAAGATTTCACTGCATCGTTAGGCTAGTTATTTATCCAATACGGTGAAAAACCAACATGGTGAGGACAGGCGGCTGGTCCAGTTGCTGCACTGAGCAAAGCCGCGTTGACAGGTTTTGAGAGAAGAGGAGACCATTGCCATGATCGCCGGTTTTCACACAGCCAGTTTGTTGTTGCATGATCCATGTGCGGTGGTGGAAGAGCTTGCTCAGCTGGGATTTGGCTGTGTCGCGATTCGTCCGCATCCTTGCAGTTTGAATCCTGCGTCGAACGAGTTTAGTGAGCGATTGGTTCGTCTGAGTGCAACCCTGCAACGTCACTCAATGTGTTTAGCGGTCGATTTAGATGCACCCTATTTTTGCGATCCATGGATAATCGATGGTCCATCGCTTTCCTCATCCCATCGAGCAGAGCGAGAGCGGGCTTACGATTGGATTGCCAGTTGGCTGGAAGTGGCCGCGGAATTGAATGCAGAGTTGGTGACCTTTGGCAGTGGTCGACTGGCTGAGGATGGCAGCGCACCACTCGAGCAGGCTTTAGATTGCCTGGCATCACAAACGGAGCGTTTGCTTGCGGGGACTGATTCGAGTCGACTTCAGGTTGCGATTCGGCCGAGGAGTGGGGATTCGGTCGCTACCGTGGCACAATATGAGCGATTGGGCCAGTGGCTCGGCCCCAATAGTAGCTTGGGATTGGCTGCTGACGTCGGTGAGATGCTGCTAGGTGGTGAATTGCCCTTAATTGATCGCCTGGAAAGAAACCTAACTTCGCTGGCCTGTGTCTATCTATGTGATCGCAGCGCCGGGGTTGTGGGCGACCAACCGTTGGGCGAAGGAGATGTAGCGTTATTTCGGATCGTTCGGTTCTTGGCTGATCGGCCGTTTTCTGGACCCGCGATCTTCCGTGTTGAGGGGCATAGTGAACTGGGGCTGCTGTCCGCCCGCGCAGCAATGAAGCTGATCCAGGAGGCGGTTCCAGGACAATGAACTGCCACTGCGTTGTGAAACAAGCGACAGCTGGCGTGAAACTAGAAAAAGTGGTAGCGGCGGTGTGAAAATCCTGGACTCTTACCACTGGACACACCTAAGATTCCACTGCAAACGGGCGGAGGAGAGACCGGTGAACGGCGCGAGCCAGACTTGGCCCACGCGACGGTGATCGCGAGCCTTTCTGGATGATTCAATAGGCCGTAATCGAGCTAGCCATTGAGTGTTAAGCGAGCGTGGCTGGTAGCGGCTGTCGCCAAGAACGCGGATTTGGTGGTGGGGGATGGGAAGCCATCGACGAATGAGGACAGGATAACGGTTATGCATGATTTTTTTGCATCTCCCAGTATGCGAGTTGGGATTGTGATGCTGGTCCTGTGTGTCTTGATCGGCTTTGGGTTTTATCTCGTGTCAATCTTTCGCGGCTACGCGGATGAAGACCAGCAAGACCCCACTGACCCACTCGCAAACTTGGAAGAAATGCACCGCAAAGGTGACATCAGCGACCAGGAATTCCGAAAGATAAAAACGAAAACCGATTGGTTTCCTGTCGGACCCGATGCCATCGAGGAGTCGATCTCCGATGCCGAGTCATCAGCGAACGAGCAAAGTTGACCCGAACAAACCCAACACACTATCAGGTGCGATCCTCAGGATTGCTCCTCACGGTTGAACTGGGACTGTTCTATTCGCCTTTCCCCGTTCGGCAGCGATGACCAGGGACCTCCCTGACAGGAGCCGAAAAGGATAAACCATCCGTCTGTGCTTGCCTCCCAATTCCATGTGGGCATTCATTTGCGGAAACCATAACCGTTTGAAACCTAAACCACGATTGGCTCGAACTTTCGAGGATACGGATGACCCCCCGAGTCCGTTGCCCTGCGGGTAGCAGAATTGGGAAAGCATTCGAGCTGTGGACTGAAATCGTTTGACACGCGATTTGGATGGCTGATTCGGTCTATAATGAATGCTGGAGCCCCGGCTCACGAAGTTGCATTCGTTGATGACTGGTCGACGATTCAATCGCACAATCAGGAGTCGTGTATGCCCACGAAGGATAACCCAAGTTCACGCCACGGAACTTCAACCAACAAGAAGAACGCATTTTGTTCTTTCTGTCGAAAGAGTTACCGTGACGTCGGACCTCTCGTTGAAGGTCCCGGTGACGTCTACATCTGTGGAGAATGCATTGAGCTTTGTCAATCGATTCTCGACCAGGAACAGCGCCGCCGCGGTCCAAGTAAATCGTTGTTTAACGAGATCCCCGCGCCGCGGGAAATCGTCGAACACTTGGACGAGTATGTGATCGGGCAAGATTCTGCCAAACGCGTATTGGCGGTTGCCGTTCATAATCACTACAAGCGTCTGACCAGCGAATGGGAAGGTGGATCGGAAGTTGAAATCGAGAAGAGCAACATTCTGCTCGCCGGTCCGACCGGAAGTGGAAAAACACTCTTAGCTCGATCTCTCGCTCGTATGCTGAACGTCCCCTTTGCAATTGGCGATGCGACGACGCTGACCGAGGCTGGGTACGTCGGTGAAGATGTTGAGAACCTGCTACTGAAGTTGTTGCATGCTGCTGACTTTGACGTCGATGCGGCCCAACGTGGAATTCTCTACATCGATGAGGTCGACAAGATTGGTAAGACGAGTGCCAATGTGTCGATCACGCGAGATGTTTCTGGAGAGGGTGTGCAGCAGAGCCTGCTGAAAATGCTTGAAGGAACAGTAGCCAATGTGCCGCCGCAGGGTGGTCGAAAGCATCCTGAGCAACAGTACATCCAGTTGGACACGAGTAATATCTTGTTCATCGTCGGCGGTACGTTTGTTGGGATCGAAGATATCATTCGCGAGCGATTGGGGCACAAGACGCTTGGCTTCTCCGGTGACAATATCCGCAACGAAGATTCAGATTCGGATTTATTGGCACAGGTGCAAACAGAAGACATCTTGCAGTTTGGGTTGATCCCCGAATTGGTCGGACGTTTGCCAGTGGTTAGCTACTTGCAACCGCTTGATGAAAAAGGTCTGGTACGAGTGATGAAGGAGCCGAAGAATGCTCTGACAAAACAGTACGAGGCTCTGTTCAAAATGGAGAATTGTGATTTGCACTTCACTGACGAAGCACTCCACTATGTTGCTCGCAAGGCCCTCGCGAAACGTGTCGGGGCGAGAGGTTTACGTGCAATACTCGAAGAAGTGATGCTGGACATCATGTACGACCTGCCCGACCAAGAGGATAACACTCAATTCACGATCGACGAAAGCGTCGTGTCGGGAGCCCGCAAGCTATTTCAAATGCCGGCCAGCAAGAGCGCGTGAGTTAGAGAGCTTGGCTAACTAGGAACGATGAACGCCAAAGTCGGCAACGGCTTTGGCGTTTTTTTTGTGTCGATCGAGAGTTCGCTCCTGCGTTTGCAAGTGTTCTGACGGTTGTTCACCAGCCTTGACTAATGTTCGTCGCGATCGCACTTCGGTGACTCGGAATTCAGTTGGTCATTCTTTGCCCGGATCTTTGTAGAACCGTGTGATATCGATTCCTGCTCGTCGTTCTTCTTCCATCAACTTGATTCGCATTTCCAGTCTTTCCATACGGCGCATCAATTGTGGAATGGCATCTTGGTTTTCATTCGGTGGTTTGGGACGCGGCACCGTGGGGTAGCCAAGATGACGTTGCATGGCGGCAAATAGGAAAAGAGGTTCTTTCTTTCTGTTCCCGAGGGCAATGCGGCCCTCTCGGCGTCCGAATAAGAAAGGTCCCTTACCGTCCTTTGAATGCTCGGCATCGTCCAGTCTTGCCTCGTATTCCTCGCTAGCCAGAAAAAGTAGATCAGCCAAGTCGATCAATCCGATCTGAGCCCGTAAGACGAGGATCCACTTCGCCCAAGCGGTATCAAATGCTGGGTCGCTGCTGATGGCCGTGAGGCCTTTGTCGTAGTTCAGGCGATTTCGACACAAAACCTCAAATTGATAAAAGAATAATCCGGCGGGAGTCGCGTCTTTTACGCGGTACTTGGCTTCTGCCTCCAGAACTTCAAGGGCCGTTTCCATTGTGAATCGGCCAGCTTCCATTTCGGCTGATTCGACGAGGAAGGCCTGAAATGGGCTAAAGTAATGGCCCATTTTGTACATGGCTGGTGCCATCTGCCCAGAGTGTTTCAGTTCGGTGAGCAGGTAGTCGACCGCGATCGGCAGTTTGGTTGTCGTCAGTAGTTCGTAGCGAATTTGCCCGAGCAATTCCTGCATCGGTATTTCGGCAGCGGTCCGTTCTCGCAATAACTCGAAAAGGTAAGCCTGTTCGACATATTCAGTCCGATCCAGCAGACGCGAAGGTTGCGACATATCTAAGCGTTAGCTGATTTGGGAGATCGTGTGTTATTCATACTTGCGGAAAATGACGCACGCGTTGTGTCCGCCGAATCCAAAACTGTTACTCATCGCGACCTTGACGTCGGCTTGCTTAGCTTCGTTAGGAGTGTAGTCGAGATCACATTCCGGATCTGGTGTGTCGTAGTTGATTGTTGGTGCGATGGTTGAGGTTTCGATCGTCTTGCACAGAATGGTCGCTTCGATTCCACCGCTTGCGCCAAGGGAATGTCCAAGCGAGCTCTTGGTACTACTGATCTTGGTTTTGTAGGCATGATCGCCGAAGACAGCTTTGATTGCTTGTGATTCAGCTTTGTCGCCTAGAGGTGTGCTTGTGCCGTGTGCATTGATGTAATCGACTTCCGTCACGTCGATTCCTGCGTCATCGATTGCTGCTTGCATCGCCGCGGCCGCACCAATGCCTTCGGGGTCGGGGGCAGTGATGTGTCCTGCATCGCTGGTGGTGCCGTACCCGATCACTTCGGCGTAAATCTTCGCATTTCGGGCTAAGGCACTGTTGAGTTCTTCAAAGACGAGAATCCCTGCGCCTTCACCTAGCACAAATCCGTCTCGGTCAGCCTCGAAAGGCCGACTAGCGGCCGCCGGATCATCGTTCCGTGTCGATAACGCTTTCATGTTTTGGAATGCCGCCAATCCCATTCGCGTCATCGCGGCCTCACTCCCACCGGTGATTACTAAATCTGTTTCGCCTAGACGAATGCTACGCAATGCATCTCCCATCGCGTTGGTGGCGCTGGCGCAAGCAGTGGCGACGGCGTAATTGGGGCCTTTGAGGCCGTACGTAATCGAGAGCGTCCCGCCTGCCGCATTCAGCATCATTTTGGGGACTGTAAAGGGGCTGACTCGATCGGGACCACGTGTGAGCATCTTCTCGATTTGTGCCTCGATCTCCCCCAATCCGCCAATTCCCGAACCGAGGATCACTCCACACTTGTTCCGGTCAACCTTGTCGAAATCGATGTTTGAATCGGCAATCGCTTGGCCTCCGGCATGGACGGCAAACTTCGTAAATCGATCGAGCCGTTTTGCTTCACGGGCATCGACAAATTGACTGACATCAAAGTCGGGGATATCACCGCCGAAGTGAACCTTATAACGACTGGTATCCAGGGTGGTTATTTTGTGAACCCCACTCTCACCAGCCGTTAGCCGTTGCCAGAAATTAGCTACATCAACGGCGATCGGTGTCACCACTCCGATTCCAGTGACCACAATACGACGTTCGTTCGATGGTTGCATCACAATGCTGTTTCAAGAATGGGCTGTTTCAAGAATGGATGGAGTTTTGCCGAACGGTCCTGGCATGCCCCTGCTCGTGGTTGGCGTCCCCAATGCTCAGACGGCGTTACGGGCACTCAACATTAGGGGCACTCAACGCAAATGCCGCCCTGGAAATGCGGAGACGATTCAACATCCCTGTACTTTCCGGACGGCAAAATAAACGTTTCCAGGGTTCGGGAACCGGCGCGATCGCTAAGCTAAGCTTCGTCGCCTTTGGCTGTCTCGATGAAGCTGACTGCCTCACCCACTTTTTGGATTTTCTCAGCCGACTCGTCTGGAATGCTAATGTCGAACTCCTCCTCGAGTTCCATTACCAATTCGACGGTATCCAACGAATCCGCACCCAAGTCATTCACGAATGACGTATCGAGATTGATCTTGTCTTTGTCGACACCGAGTTGTTCGGACACGATATCGATTACACGTTCTTCGACAGTAGCCATGAGCAGTCTCTGATTAGGGTCAGCAAGCTGATTTGGAAAGATTGAATCAAAATGAGCAATCCATAGCGAAAGCGGCGTTTTCACACTCACGTTCAAGGGTTGCCAATCGGAAGGAGCCCGGATGGGCTGTTCGCTTTCGTCGAAAAGATAGGTGAAACAAGCAAAACACGTCAATACGCTGATCGCCAGTTCCTGGAGGGGAGATCGTTGTTTGACGTATCTGAACGCACGATAGTCTCCCGACGCGGTTTGTAGCCGCCTCCCGAATCTTCGCCTTGATCACCATTGATCGCGGAGTTTTTTATATGCGATGGCGTCCGCAGGTTGTCGCTGAAATCGATGTCGATACGGGAATTACCAGGGAAAATCGCCAATGTCGGCGTGACGAATGGCCGATCGGCCTCTCGCCGGTGCATTTGACAGCTGAACAATCGTGCAGCGAATTGTGGTTTTCGGTCTACCTGCTGGGCCGCGAGACTCAACAGGATGCGGACGCCTGTTTTTTAAAGGCGCCAAATTTTTTCAGCGAGAATCTTGAAAAGTTCCTCTCTTTTTTGGTTCGGGCTAGCTGACGATGCCGCCATCGACGACCAGGGTTTGCCCGGTGATATAGCCCGCGTCCTTTGAGGCCAGGAACAATACGGCTGCAGCGACATCTTCGGCTTCACCAAGTCGTTTGGCTGGGATCCTCTTTTTCGCCTCAGCCAAAACCACCTCACCCAGTTCCGCAGTCATCTCGCTGGCGATAAAGCCTGGTGCTACCGCATTGACGGTTACCCCACGACTGATCAGTTCCTTGCTCAGCGTCCGGGTCAGCCCAATCATCCCTGCTTTGCTGGCGGAGTAGTTCGCTTGGCCGGGATTCCCGATTAGGCCAGAGATACTGGCCATGTTGATGATTCGCCCATATTTGGAACGCCGCATGATCCCAGCGGCAGCTCGGCAGCAAACGAAACAGCTGGTGAGGTTGGTAGAGATGACGTCATCCCATTCTTCGTCAGACATGCCTCGCATCAACTTGTCACGAGTGATCCCCGCATTATTGATCAAGATGTCAAGTCGTCCGTGCGTATCCTTGGCTCCCTGGATCGCCGCCGCAGCCGCGGTGCGGTCGGTAACATCGCAAGAGACTGCTTCAGCTTTGCCGCCCGCAGCCTCGATTTCTTTGACCGTATCAGCCAACTTCTCGGCGTTACGTGCGAGGCAGACGACGGTCGCTCCATTCATCCCCAAGGCGATCGCTACCGCTTTGCCGAGCCCCTGAGATGCTCCGGTGACGACTGCTACTTGATCGTTAAGGTCTGTAGTGGTGGAAAGTTTCATTCTTCAGAATTCCGGGAAAGCGAGATGGTGTGCCCCAGATTGCCGGAGCGAAGGAGTTTCAGGAAGGTGACGCGGCGAGCAGAGAGCATCGGAGGCCGGGTAGACACAGATCCGATCGCAATCTGTCAGGTTGATTCGGATTCGTCAGTCACCGAAGCCATCGGTCGGGATCTTTCGATTGATACGCTTGAGCGTTCCACGCAAGACTCTTCCGGTCCCGAGTTCTTCAAAGCCCTCGACCCCATCCATGAGCATCCTCCGGATCGAATCCTCCCAGCGAACCGATCCGATCACCTGCTGGCTTAATAAGTCGCGAATTTCGGCAGCTGACTGATGTGGGGATGCGTCGACGTTGCTATAGACAGGAAGTTGCGTATCAGTAATGGGCATTTCTTGTAGAGCAGCTTGAAGTTTTTCAACTGCCGGTTGCATCAGCAACGTGTGGAAGGCACCCGCAACACTAAGCGGGATCACCTTCATTGCGCCAGCTTCCAAGGCCACCGGTCCCAATCGCTCCAAAGCGGTCAGATGTCCTGATACGGCGATGTTGCCCGGGCAAAGTAGATTTGCTGGTTGGAGAACCTCGTCACCCTCGCGGACCTGTTGGCAGAGTTGGTCGAGTGATGCGAGGTCGAGTCCCAAAACACTCGACATTCCGCTTTGGACCGCATCGGCCGCGGATTGCATGGCCTGGCCCCGGCGTTGAACAAGACGTACCCCGTCGGCAAAGCTCAATCCGCCCGCAAAGCAGACGGCAGTGTACTCACCAAGACTTAAACCTGCTGTTGCTTTGGCCGCAGCCACACGATCGGGATGCTCTTCGCGAAGCACCTCTGCCGCCGCGATTCCGATAACAAACAGTGCTGGCTGGCTGAATTCCGTGGCGTTCAGTTTTTCTTCCGGTCCGTCAAAACAGAGTTCGGCGAGATCATAACCGAGGATTTCGGATGCCTCGTCGAAGCAGCGTTTAGCCGTTGGATAGGTGTCGTGCAGCGACCGACCCATCCCGACGCTCTGGGCGCCCTGGCCGGGAAAAAGGATTCCGACTGAGTTCATTTCAAGAAGTGGCCGCAAGTGAGCAGAAGACGAGCCATTGGAGCCACCCCGCGGAAGCGTCGTGGCATGATTGGCTAGCAATAATTGCTATCGATAATGCAGAAGCTAATTTTCGTCGTGTTCGACCACGGTTCGCCCCTGGTAGTAACCGCATTTGGGGCAAATGGTGTGGGTTGGCACAGCCGCGCTGCATTGCGGGCAGTAGCTTATTTGACGCTTTTTAACGTGGTCGTGTGAACGTCGCTTGCCAGTACGGCTATTGGAATGTTTGCGTTTTGGGACAGCCATCGCTGCTCATCCGGTCAAATACGAGGATTTCTTTCATCGAGCCGCGTATCGTAGGATCCCGGACCCGATCTCGTCAACGCCCACTGGTGATATGAGTCGGATAAATGCGAAGGTAGACCCCGATTATTTGGTTCCGACCGCCATTCCGAGGTTTTCTTTGCTGGCTTCCAGGAAGGCAAATTGGACCGACCGCAAACCCTGATCGACCATGAGTCGCTGGATTTGCTCGAGCGTGCGGACATGGCCGGCCCGTGTCCCAAGCTCTAGCCGAAGTGCCTCGATCGTTTCGGCGAGGGCCGGCTTGGCAGGGCCGCTAAATAGATCGATTACGGCGATTCGACCTCCTTGGCGTGCAGCCCCAATTGCCCGCTGTAGCAAGCTGTCCGCCTCTTCTTGGCCCCGGCAACCAATCTGCTGGGCGATCAACACCAAGTCAAAACTTTCTGCAGGCAGTTCCACTTCGCCAGGTTGGCCGGTGATCGTTTCAAACCGGTCTCCAAGCTTGATTGAATCGGCCGTGCTTTGAGCGGCTACCAACGCGTCTGCCTCATCGACTGCGGCGATCGTCGCCTGAGGGGCGCGATGAGCCATCGCGCAGCTCCAGACTGCAGAGCCGCAGCCAAGGTCGAGAATTCGATATGCTGCTTCACCCTCCTCGCCATCGACGTCCAAGATTTCGGCCGCTTGAATCGCTGCCGGTGTATGAATCCATTGTGTCGCGGCCACGCGATGGTGATGAAGTTGGTCGTCGTGCGTTTGCCGCACCGCAGGCTCTCGCACGAGATCGACGAGGCGTTCCCAGGTTTGATCCCCCAGGTCCTCGTCGTACTGGCACAGGAGCTGGCCGGTTTGGGACAAGGCGTAATCTTCCTGATACTGCTCGACCAGGCCAATGGTGGTGAGGGTATTCAAAAGCAGATCGAGTGGATGGGTGGGAACCGACAATGCCCCTGCCAACTGAGGCAGGCTCTTTTGCCCCTGTCTTAGGGCATCTAGCAGTCCCAGACGACGTGCCGAACGGATCAAATGTGACGCAGCGTTGATCTGCATCAAGTGGTGATAATGGGCCAGCGTTTGATCTTGCGCCGTCATGTTTCGGGATGGTTCTGGTGCTTGCTCGTGCTGCTGGATTGATCGGTAACCGTCTCGCCGAGTTGCTAGGTCAGCTAGAAGCTTTTTCCTCACGGTCCAGTTCCTGCAGCGTATTGGCCACGGCTTTGCAACGCCGCATCGTGTGCTCAAACTCGGCAAACGTGAGGGTTTGGTAGCCATCGCTCATGGCTGTACTTGGGTCTGGGTGAACCTCTATGATCACTCCATCTGCCCCTGCTGCAACCGACGCCACGGCCATGTCGGGCACCATGTAGGTGTGGCCAGTGCCATGGCTTGGGTCAATGATGACCGGCAAATGGGTTTTACGGTGTAGATAAGAAACGCTTGCCAATGGCAAGGTGAAACGGGTGTGGCCTTCGAAGGTGCGAATGCCTCGTTCGCAAAGCATGACCTGATCGTTGCCTTCGTTGAGTATGTACTCTGCGGCAAGCAGGAATTCGTCCATGGTTGCTGACGGGCCACGTTTAAGCAGTACAGGTTTTTGAGCCTTTCCGACTGCTTCGAGGAGCCGGTAGTTCTGCATGTTTCTGGCCCCGACTTGCAGCACGTCAGCATATTTGGCGACCAAATCAACGTCGCTGGTTCCCATCACCTCAGTGACCACGCACAGTCCGGTTTCTTCTCGGGCGGTTGCCAGCATTTTCAGGCCTTCTTCCTTTAGGCCTTGGAAACTATACGGGCTGGTGCGAGGCTTGAAGGCACCGCCTCGCAGGCCAGTGCCACCCGCCGCTTTGACGGCTCGTGCGGTCTCTAAGATTTGCTCCTCGCTCTCCACGCTACAAGGACCAGCAATGAAACCAACCTCCCCTGCCCCGGCAGCGAAATCGAGCACTTTGATTTGACTTGGCTCGGCTCGCACCTCTCGGCTAGCCATCTTGTAGGGTGCCACAATCGGGACAACGGCCGAGACTCCTTCGCCACTTTCTAGCGACTCTTTGAAGTGCTCTCGCTTATTTCCAATGGCGGCGACGACCGTCCGCTCGGTGCCAACAATTACATTGGCTTTCAGTCCAAGGCTTTCGACCCGTTTGACCGTGGCATCCACTGCCGCTTGGGTCGCGTTGGGTTCCATTACAACAATCATGGCTCTGTTTTTCTTTTCGATCGTTTGGGTGAAGCTTCGCGGGAGTCACGACGCATTAGGGTAAGACTCTGCGGCCCGTTTGTCATTGCCACAGGCTTTGTAATTGCTAAAGGCTTGGGATGCTTCCTTTCTGTAAATCCCAGTTATTGGCGAATTCCGCTCGTAATGTCTCCTCAAGCGGCACCACTGGGGGGGCGATGGATGCTGCTAGATCGCTTTCCGCGTCGGGCCGAAGTGACCGTTCAGAAAAGAGTTAGAATCAAAATCGCACGAAAATCAGGCGCCTCGAACCCAGCGGAACCAGTTTTGGACGAAGGCCTCGGGCGTGTAGCGAAATGCTTCCAAAAAGGCCTGAGGAAACGGTTTCCCGGCATCGAGATTTCGCAGCAGATTATCGAAGTTACGCCGCTGGGCTCTCTCCAGCATCGAGTTGGCGATGGCTGCTGAGATGCGATCGGTTTGTTCTGGCGTCAGTTTTCCATCCAGAAACTCCTTGGGATTGGCGACGACCGATAAGGCTTGCATCATTTCTTGCTCCGCTTGGCGGCGTCGGTCTCGATCTCGCGATCCACCTTGTCGCGATGCCGTGGCTGCACCGATGCCTTCTGCCAGCCATCGTGGTACCTCCCCACCACGGGAGGCGACAGCTAGGGAGACCAGCGGAGCAGTCAATCTTTTGGCGATTTGGTCCTCTTCTTCATCCTCCGATGCGACCATGGACACATAACTGTCGATTCCGTCAAATGCCCAATGGCTTTCCCAAGTGGTGGGAATTCCGCGGGATTCGACCATCTTTGCGAATTCGCTGTAGTCATACCTTCTTGGGAAGACAAAGATCGTCGTTTTGCCGTGGAAGAATTCTTCCCCGGAATCAGCGTTCACGACAGTTTTGACGGTCTTCATCTGGTCTTCGGCTAGCTCTGCGACCAAGTCGATCGTGCCTTGCGAGGCCGTGCCGATTACGCGGAAGTGCTTGGTTTCTGCGGAGGCTGCTGGGCGGCCTGAGGTGACGACTAATCTTAAGTTTCCATCCGCGATCTCACCTCGGCGAACACTCATTTCTTCCGGGCTTGCTGTTGCCGCCCAAGCCAGCATGCTCATTCGGCGAATCGGTTGTGACTCATTCTGGCCATCGAGTGTCGCCCCTTCGTCGATCCACGTACTGATCAACTTGATTGCTTTTTCGGAAAGGGCGGGCCTACCACCAGCGGGCATTCGTTGGCCCTCCCCCATACCGCGTAGTTTTTGAACTAGCAGGCTCTCTTTGCTTTTTCCCGGCACGATGATCGGCCCGGTATCCCCGCCACGAAGCAGTTGTGAGAACGTGTCCATCCGTAATCCACCGCTCGCTTGCCTTGCCTCGATGTGGCACCCGTTGCAATTGTCCAACAGCAGCGGGGCAACGTCGGATGCAAAGCTGACGGTTTCTTGTCCAGTTGCCCGGGTGACCTGCAATGCCGGTGCCATGTTGACCGTTGGCGGGGTTCCCGCCGTCAGTGGACTCGTGGGGTCGGTTCCATCGAACTTCGCGCCAGCAAGAATCCAGTCTTTGAGGGTCTTGAGTTCCTCGGCTGTCACAGAGCCTCCGCCACGTGGCATATCGCCTGTTTCGATCGTTTCAATCAGTCGGCTGCCAATCGTGTCACCTGGGAAAATGACGACGCCCTCAGGTGGGCCTTTCATCAAGGCAGCAAAGGTATCCAGCTTGAAGTTACCCTTGGCGTCTGAAACGTGGCAACGACCACAGCGATTAACCAAGATCGGAGCGATGACCTTCGTAAAGCTGATCATCGAAGTTGGGTCAGGTTCAGGCTTGGGTTCGGGCTTCGGCGGGGCTGGGGGTGGCTTGACAGGTTTTGGCCGGACGCTTTCCACCCTGGCCCCCGGGACCGGCCGGGCTGGACGGCGAAATGGAGGTAGCGAAACGCCCTCGAATTCCAGCATCGTATGCGCTTTTTCAACCCGCTGCATCGCTGGCAGCAAGGTGTCGTACAGCTCGGTCGATCCGGTTGAGGCGGCCGCTTTGATCTGCGTCATCGCGACTTTGATACTGTTGCCCGCTTCCTCATATCTCCCCGCAGAGTAGTTGGCACCTGCTTTGGCGATCGATTGATTGACCGCGTCGGCGAAGCGTTTCTCGCGGGGGGAGAGTTCCGCAGATTGGACCTGAATCGGGCACAGGAAGCAAGCGATCAGCAGCAGGGGGCGTAATGACATGCGAAGTCAAAAATATTTCGAGGAATTAACTTACGGATAGAGAACGCCAATCAAGCAGTATAAGTACCCGCCTGAGTCTCGCGATCAGTATTCGTTGCCAATCGCGTCCGAATCGACTGCTGCCGCCGCAAAGGAGGTTTGGACGACTTGGCGAACCTGCCGCGATTGGATTTCTTGTTTTAACCGCGTAACGGCTTCAGCGGTCGGCATGGAGCCGAGATCGCCATCGATTCGGTCTCGGAGAGCCACCATGCCCGTTTCGGCCTCCTTTGGCCCAACGACTGCCATGTAGTTGACCAGGTCGAGTTGTGCGTTTCGGATTTTTGCCTGGACTTTTCCGCCGCTGGAATCAACGGTTACCTTTAAGCCTGCTTCATCAAGTTGCTTAGCGACGGCCACGGCATAATCGAGGGACTTGTCGCTTAACGGCAGCACGCGAATCTGCTCTGGTGAAAGCCAGAGCGGGAATGCGCCGGCAAAGTGTTCAATCAGCATGCCGGTAAATCGTTCCAGCGACCCAAATGGCGCGCGGTGAATCATCACCGGTCGATGTGCCTGATTGTCACGTCCATTATATTCCAATTTGAAACGCTCGGGCAGGTTGTAATCCAGTTGAACGGTTCCGAGTTGCCAGGAGCGTCCGATGCAATCGCGAACCATGAAGTCTGCCTTGGGACCGTAGAACGCGGCTTCCCCTTCCTCTTCATGAAAGGTGAGGCCTGATTGTTCTAAGACGCCTCGTAACGCACCTTCCGCTTGATTCCAGTTCTGTTCGCTACCAACGTACTTATCGCTGTTTGGGTCGCGTAGCGAAAGCTGGACAGAATAGTCGTCCAGTCCAACCGAACGCAAAACAAATTGCGTCAACTCGATCGTCGCGCGGAACTCGTGCTCTACCTGATCGGCTGTGCAAAAAATGTGTGCGTCGTCTTGAGTCAAGCCGCGTACTCTTAGCATGCCATTCAACTCGCCAGTCTGTTCATGACGATACACGGTCCCGAACTCAAAGAGTCGTAGCGGAAGCTGACGGTATGAACGCTGCTGGGCTTTGAAAATCTGGCAATGATGAGGGCAATTCATTGGCTTGAGCAGGTAACGCTCATGAACCAGTTGCCATTCATGCAGCACGTTCTGCTTCGCATCCGGAGCTGCGGATAATTTATAATTTGGTAGCTCCACACCAAACACCTTCGCCGCTTCGATCAGCTTCTCTTCGCCGTCTCGATCGATCGTTCCCTGTTCAAGTTTTTGGCTCCAGGCGTCTAGCATCGCCCCAACTTCGCTGCCGAACAATGGCGCAAATTGGCTGTCGCGATAATAGGGAAAGTGACCACTGGTTTCATACATTTCCACCCGACCAATGTGCGGGCTGTAGACCGGGTCGTAGCCCCGCGAGAGAAGTTCTTTACGCAAGAAATCCTCGAGCGCCACGCGCACTCTTGCTCCCTTGGGAAGCCAGAGACAAAGTCCCTGGCCAACCTCAGGGTTGATCGCGAACAATCCATGCTGTTTTCCCAAAACTCGATGGTCACGCCGCTTCGCTTCTTCGAGTTGCTCCAGATATGCCTTCAGCTCTTTCTTGTCAAAGAATGCCGTTCCATACAGTCGCTGCAATTGTCGGCCTGCCGTATCAGCTTTCCAATGCGAGCCGGCAACACTCATTAATTTGATCGCTTTGATCTTTCCTGCATCGGGAATGTGCGGGCCGCGACACAAGTCGATGAACTCGCCCTGGCGATAAAAACTCACCGTCGCCTGATCAGCCAAGCCGGTGTCGATGTGCTCTACCTTGAGGTCTTGGTCCAAGTCATCGCATAGCTTTCTTGCTTCAGCCCGATCGACAATGAATCGCTCAAACGGCTCTTTGTCTTTGATGATCTTCTTGATCTCGGCCTCGATTTTGGGAAAGTCTTCTTCGCTAATTTTTTCATCGAGTTCAAAGTCGTAATAAAAGCCGCCCTCGGTCACTGGCCCAAACGCCAAGGAGACACCTTCGTACAGACGCATCACCGCGCGAGCCATCACGTGGGCGGCGGAGTGTCGGAGCACCGAAAGTGCGGCCTCATCTCGTGAGGTCAGTAATTTCAATTCGATCGGCTGGTTATCTGTTGCCAATTCGCCGAGGGGGCGGGCGGCATCAACGACGCCCCCCGAGATCTCCGCGGCAATTACGCTGCGGGCGAGGCCTTCGCTGATGGCACAGGCGACATCCAGTGAGGTCGCGTCGGACGGGTGCTCCACCAAGGTGCCGTCGGGAAGTTTGACCTGGACATTGGCGGCAGAAGCGGTACTCATCCGGAATGGGCCTTCAAAAAAGTGGAATCAGATGACACTCGCATACCTGCGGCGAGCCTCTCTCGGAGTGACAGAATACGAATCACTTGGGACTGGCAACAGGCCGAAGCGAAGGAGAAGCTGGGGAGGTCCGCATAAATTCTGCCCCTTGACCAATCCATAGACTTAAGGGACCGTTTAAACAGATGTTTAAAACGCCCGTTTAAGTTCCCTGGAATAACCGGCCTTGGCTAACTCCCCCCAATTGACATCGGGAAATAGCCCTTCGGGGTTATGTGACGACACCTCGGCCGGGTCCGGTGCGAGGTTGCGGATTATCCGCGCTGCTGGCCCCGTTTTTGCCAGTCGTGGTTTTGATGGGGCAACGGTCCGCGAGATATGTACCGCCGCCGAGGTAAATGTGGCTTCGATCGCCTATTACTTTGGCGACAAAATGGGCCTTTATCGTGAGATCATCCAAGGGATTCGCGAGACTCGAGAACGACAGTTCCCCGCTCCCATGGTCGATGCCGAGCCCCGCCGAATGCTCCATCGGATCGTGCAAACCCTGCTTTCCCGCATGCTTGTATGCGACCCTTCGGGCTGGGAAACCCAATTGATGATGCGCGAGATGGATCATCCGACCCAGGTGTTTGAAAGCATCATCGAAGAATTCTTTCGCCCACTCTTCGATCGTTTAATTAAGACTTTTGATCGTTTGCTCGAGGGTGAGGCACCACGCTATACCCTCGAGCAATTGGCTCTCAGTGTGGTTGGGCAGTGTCTTTACTACCGGCTCGGTTCCAACGTTCTTAATGTTTTGATCCCCGAGCAGCGTCGATTGGACCATTACAACATCGATTCGCTGACATTGCACATCACTGCGGTGATGTTGTCGGCCGTCGATTCAGCGAGCGTGTTGCGAGAGCAAGCTGCGATAAGTTGTTGGGCTGAGCAAACGGATTCACCGGCGGAAAAAACGGAACACTGACCCAACGACGTCTGGAAATCTCAACCCGAGTAATCATGACAGAAATACTTTCCGAATCGTCACCGGCCGAGCCAAGGCCGAATGGAGCCTCCTCGTCTGGCCAAGCTGTGATGAATTTAAGCCGCGGCGTTTTGTTCAACGTGATCATCCCGCTGGCGTTGCTGGTTGGGGGTGGAACGCTCGTTGCACTGTTCGGCACCGCTGAGCCGCAGAAACGTCCCGATCCTGATACTTCGCCATCCGGGCTTCTACGTTCACTGCCGCCGGCACGAGTCGCAAAACTCCAGTCTCTTGACTCGACTGGGGAGGAGTTGGAGTTGGAAGTTGACGGCGTCGTCGTGCCATTCCAAGAAGCACGTGTTGCTGCGGAAGTTTCGGGGCGAATTGTGTACAAGGCTGAAGTCTGTGAGGCAGGGAGTTACGTCAAAGCTGGCCAATTGTTAATGCGAATCGACAACTCAAGCTACTTATTGGAGGTCTATCGGCTCTTTCAACTTGTGAAGCAGGAGCAACAAGATTTCGAGAATACTGAGAAGCTTATTGATGTCGCGCAGCAGGATGTGAAGTTGCAGGAGGCCGAAGTTGAGCGACTTGGTAAGCTCGCTGAACTCGGGAAATTCGCGAGCTACGCAGAGATCGACCAAGCGAAAAGAGTGTTGTTGGCTGCGCAGCAACAATTGGTGAGCGTTCAGAATCAAGCCGATTTACTTCGGCAGCGTAAGATCGCAGTTGAAGCACAGTTGTACTCAGCGATTAGCAGTTTGCTCAGAACCGACGTCCGAGCGCCGATCGAAGGCGTGATTGTCAGCGAACAAGCCGATCTGAATACGTTTGTATCGCTCGGTTCGAGTCTCGTGACCATCGACAATACTTCCAAGGTGGAGGTGGCGAGCAATATCCGAATGGATCAGCTCCACTGGGTTTTGGATCAAGCAAACCCTGTTTCTCACCAGATCAGCGATCAAGTGTCGGGTGAGAATCTAAAGGTGTCGCAGCTTACGGATGAGCAGGTACCCGAAGCTCGGGTTCCGGACGCGCCGATCACGAATGGCTTGATCACAGACGCGGTCGTGTCCGATGAACAGGGTCCTGGGCAGCATGATCAATTTAGCGGCGTTACGAAACTGGATTTTGGTTTCGCTTTCCCGAGAGGTGTGGACGACTTTGTTAGTGATGCCGATTTGAAAGAGCTCTACGGCTACGTCATGAAGGTTCGGTCTGTGGAGAGTGGGCTGGAGTCGGAAATCCAAACGGGCAGTGGCGATCGCATTGATCGTGAGGAACGGGTTAACCATCAGGATCCCGAACATACCGAATGTCCGGACTGCCCAACGCGTAAGGCAAGCGGACCTGGTTACGCTTTGCCAAAGACGAAAGTGATTGTCGAATTTGTCGTCAATGGACGTGACGATACCGTGCATCGATGGAACGGTTATCTATTAAGTTATGACGGGATCGGATTAGATCCTGAGACGCGAACAGTACCCGTCCGAGTTGTGGTGGATCGTCCACAGCAACTGGTTGACGAAAACGGAACGCCGCTCGAGGTCGATCCGAGTAGGATTGCCCCGGCATTGCTGCGGGGCATGTACGTTCGAGTTCGCTTGCAATTGAAACCGCGAAAATGTTTGCTCGTGATACCGGCGACTTCATTGCAACCCGGAAATCGCGTCCTGCAATTTTTGCCCGATGAACAGCCGATTGCTGGTCCGCTCGCACGTTCGGTGGCGGACTCTGAGGCGGTGGGAGGTCAAGCTGATTTTGATCCACAGCAATGGAGACGCGGCAGTGTGATCATGCAAAAAGCGATCTACCCGATCAATCCTTTGCGGAATAGCTCTGTTAACGGCTTGGGGGAAAAACAGTGGGTATGCGAAGTGCCAGAGAATTCTGGGCTCTCCGGCGAGTCCTACGTGATCATTTCTCCGATAGGAGATGTCGGTTTTGATCGCGAGGACGTGGGTGAGAAAGACCAAGACGGAGGTGCCAAAACGCTCATGGAGGTTCGGGTCAAACTTGAGGAAATGACTCCGCGACCTAGTGGTACCCAAGCCACGCCACCTGTCGAGCCGCAGACCGTTACTTTCTCACCTGAGGAGGACGCGTGATGAAACGGCTAGTTTCCTGGGCGATCTCAAACTCGCCAGGCATGAACGTCTTGGTTCTGGCGTTGATGATTGTGGGTGGAGTTTCCTTGGTGCGGATGCGGCGAGAGGTGTTTCCCGCTTTTGAACTCGAGATTGTGATGGTCTCGGTTCCTTATCCTGGTGCGACGCCCGTCGATGTGGAAGAAGCAATCTGTCAGAAGCTTGAGGAGGCGATTCGGTCGATCGATGGAATCAAACAGGTCACTTCGATTGCTCAGGAAGGCGCGGGTTTCGTCTTGGCTGAACTCCGAGGTGATGTCAAAGATGTCCAGAAAATCATGGCAGCCATCGACCGTGAGGTCGATCGTATTCCGAGTTTTCCTGACTTGGCCGAAGATCCACAAATCCAACAAATTGTTTTTCGCGAGGCCGCCATTCGACTCGGGGTGGTTGGCCCACCAGATCGCTCACGCGAGGCGGAGGTTCGTTTGCGTACCGTCGCGGAGGAAGTGCGAGACGACGTCCTAAGTTTGCCTGCGGTTTCTTCTGCATCCATCATGGGGACTCGACCCTATCAGATTGATGTGGAGATTCCCGAAGCGACGCTCCGCGCGTATGGACTGACGTTGGAACGCGTGGCAGCCATCATCCGAGCACGCAACGTCGAACTTCCCGGTGGGCAGCTGAAGGCTGAAGGTCAAGAAGTTTTGTTGCGGGCGAAGAACAAAGGTCGTATCGGCGACGAGATCGGCAAACTACCTCTGATCACTGATCCACAGGGTGTCGTTCTAACGGTGAATGACTTGGGGACGGTTCGCGACGAATTTCAAGATGTGACCTCGGTCGGAGAAATCAATGGTGAACCATCGATGGTGGTGAATGTCGAACGAACCAAGACAGAAGATCTTTTAGCGATGGTCGATATGGTTCGAGACTATGTCAAAGACAAAGAACTGCCTGAGGGTTATCGGTTTGAAGTCTGGGGCGATAGCAGTACTGAAGTGCGTGGACGTTTAAACCTGTTGCTGCGAAATGGCTTCCAAGGGCTGATTCTGGTCTTCCTTGTGCTGACCCTATTCCTGGAAATGCGATTGGCGTTTTGGGTGGCATTGGGGATCCCGATCTCTATTTTGGGGGCGGGTGCGGCTCTCTCCATCGGTGATCAAACGCTGAACATGTTGAGCTTATTCTCTTTTCTTGTTGCTCTTGGCATTGTTGTTGACGATGCCATCGTGATTGGTGAGAACATTTTTGCCCATATGCAAATGGGGAAGAGTCTCACCCAGGCAGCAATGGATGGGACTGTTGAAGTGATGCCCAGCGTTGCGGCCTCCGTAACCACCACAATCATCGCGTTTTCGCCGATGTTTTTTGTGTCGGGTGTGATGGGGAAATTCATGGCTGTGATCCCATTTGCTGTGATCGCGATGTTGGTGATTTCTTTGTGGGAGAGCATCTTTGTTTTGCCCTGCCATTTATCGCATCGCCACAGTGGGTTCTTCAGGATTGTTGCGGTGTTGATGTATCCATTTCGGCCAATCGGTTTGGCCTTGAACTGGCTGAGTCAGCGTAGTGGTCGTGTCATGGAACGGATTTGCGATGGTTTTTATCTGCCTGCCCTGCGTTTCTCAATCAAATATCCGCCTGTCCCAATCGCGGCGGCGCTTGCGATGTTCCTGGTAACCGCAGGAATGATTCGAGGTGGAATTGTCCCTTCGATTCTTTTCCCAAAATCGGATAATAACAACCTGCAAGCGACGATTGCGTTTCCCGACGGGACGCCGGCAGAGGAAACCGATGCAGCGACGCGGAAAATGGAGGAGGCACTCCGTAGGGTGAGCGTCAAGATCGCGAAACGTCGCGCTGAATCAACCGGGATTCCGGTCAGCAAAATTTACCCCAGCACTGGTTCTGATATTGGTCCAGTTCGGTTGACCTATCGTGACGTCGGAACAATCACCAACTTGCAAAATGCTGCCGGTGGTGGCGGTTCGGGAAGTCATGTCGGACAAGTTTTTGCCGAACTACACGATACCGAATACAGGCAAATTCATAGTGATGACCTGCTAGCCATGTGGCGTGCCGAAGCAGGGGAATTTCCGGGTTCTGATCGCATCACCTATGGTAGCGTCGGCGTCGGGCCGGGTGGAAAGGCGATTGAATTTAAACTCTTGGCATCCGCGACTGAAATCGACCAATTGTTGGCTGCCACGGAAGTGGTCAAGAAACGACTTGGTGAGTTTGCGGGTGTTTACGATATCGCTGATGACAATACGCCAGGCAAATGGGAATTTCAATTTCGCGTTAAAGATCGTGCTTTAGCAACCGGAGTAACGCCAACGGATTTGGGCCGCACCGTACGTAATGCGTACTTTGGTGCGGAAGTTATGCGACTGCAACGTGGGCGGCATGAAGTCAAGCTAATGGTTCGGTACCCCGAAGATGAACGGAGTTCTCTGGTCGACTTTCGAGAGATACGGGTCGAAACGGAGAATGGTACGCAGCGGCCAATCACGGAGTTAGCAGAGATAAATCTGGCACGTGGATTCTCGGAGATTAATCGTGTCGATCAATTGCGATCGATCACGATTTCCGCTGATCTCGATGAG
>JAYZAR010000049.1:0-43598 GCA_036339635.1 Planctomycetota bacterium
GTCGCGCGTTGGATTGAGTTTCAGGGGACGCGGCGGTTTCTGCATGAGATCGGTTGAGCGTGTTCGGTCCAACGCTTTGGGCAGTCACCGTATCGTTGACGCCGACCAGTTGCGTTGATTGTCCGTATTCATAAATGAGCCCCGTCATAAAACGCAAGTCGTTGAATTGGCGGACTCGACTGGGTGAGTTTGCGAGTTCTTGATTCAGCAAATTACGCTCACTGGCGTCGATTGCATCTTCCAGATATAGGGTCGCTAGTCGCAGGAATTCGCCCTCGGTCATGGAGTCGAATCTCCCAATTCAAACCCTGTCATTTTTTTCTCGATGCACTCGGAAAGCGTGACATAGATCCGCTGCAATGCTTTGTAAACCGCATCTGGTTTTTGTCCCATCCGCTCCGCTACCTGATTTCCGCGTAAGCCTTCAAAGTAACGCAGTTTAATTGTGTTGCGAGACTTTTCGGTCAGACCCTCCATGCATCGACGAAGCGCGTCAACTCGCTGCGGAATATCTTGAGTGTCACGTCCTTCAAGTTCCGTGTCCACTAAGTCAAGGATGGATTCGTCAAGCAGCTTGACTTGGTACTTCTGTTTCCGAACCAATTCGTAGCAGCGATTACGCAGAACTTTCCATGCCCAGTCACGTAGATGCCGCGGGCCTTCGAACCGGTTCTCGTTTTCGAGGACTTTTGTCAGCATGTCCTGATACGCGTCCTCCGCTGATTGGGATTCACGAAGGATCGACCAGGCCAAAGCAACCTGTTTCGTTCGTTCGGGCATCAAGGTTTTGAATATTTCACTACGTTTCATGCATTTCATCATGCGCGAAAGGTGAAAATTGGACAGGTTTTTTTGGGAATTTTACGATTCAACTCATCGACGCTTGCTGGGTCGGTATCGATCTATGGTTGCTCTGTCGGCCAGATGCAATACGGCAGGTTTCGATGGTTATGTGATCCAATTCTCACGAAATGTACAAATCAAATCGGTGTTGATGCATTTCGATTCAAGAATCGATCTTTGGTGCATGTTTGCCGTTCCGCGTCCCAAGAGTGCAGATGCAGGTGACAAGGGGATGCTAGTGTCGGGATTGGTTTGAATTCATGTCATGCACGACGAGAGCCTGTTTGTCTGGCAGCGGAGATTTGCAGTTTCGAATCCAATCCTTACAAAATTGGTACTTTGAGTTGGCGGCCAGCTAGAGCGAGTGGCGTTGATGCTCACTGATAAGAAAGTGCGTCCTGTGTCGATCTTGCATTGCAGATCTACAATCTACCAAGTCTGTGAAAATGTGAATGATCGAAGTCTTGCGATCCCATTTCTCTTAGCTTGATGGAGAGAACGCTGGTCTCCCCATCGATTCGGCGGTGAAAAACAGCTTGCTTTGGATTTGATCTTCGGAGAGTGAGTGTTCAATGAATTGCGGCGAGTCCTTGCGGCGTTGGATTTCAGTTTTGTTGCCCACAAATTTTGGCTGCGTGAAATTGGCTTCGGAAAATCCTGGTAATCCGCTGATCAATGAATTGGTTTCCGCGCAACCGTCATTTAAATTCAGCGGGCGACATTTTTGCGAGGAGATTTGAAAACAGTGTTTCGAACCTTCACATTTTTGCCCGTGCTGATCCTCATCGCTCCGCTTGCCATCTCTCAGGAATCAAAAGAGATTATTGACCGTGATGAACGTCATCCCAACGTATTGTTTTTCACGGTAGATGACTTGCAGCCTTCCATAGGGTGTTACGCGGACGCTCGCGCGATTACTCCCAATATTGACCGCTTGGCTGATGCCGGCGTTCGCTTTGATCGGGCGTATTGCCAAGTTGCTGTATGCAACCCATCTCGGGCGAGTCTGATGACAGGATTGCGGCCGGACAAGCTTGGGGTTTGGACGCTTCCAATCCATTTCCGAGAGGCCATGCCAGCAGCCGTGACTTTGCCGCAGTGGTTTCGTTCCCATGGCTATACCGCCGTTAGTCAAGGAAAGATTTTTCACAATCCCACGCCAGACCCGCAATCTTGGAGTGAACCAATTCGGGACACACCGCGATTGGAATGTCCTTATCCCAAGGGCACTGAGCAACTGACTGCTGAGGCTCGGCGGGGTTTATGTTGTGGAGAGTCGAAACGGCAAGATTCACGAGATTCATTCGCCGTCCTTCCCCCCAGCGTGTCATCAATATTACCTCACCTGATCTGCATGCTGCGGAGCAGTCCGCCAACGTGGAATGAGTATTTTATGAGCGGGTTATCAAGTGATTTTTAAAGCGATTCTCCGGATGATAGAACAGATTCAATAAGACGGGTCGCGACGGGTACTCGCGATCCCTGCTGCATTCGTTCAGGAACCAAACATTGAAACACGGGGATGATTTATCATTTTCCGATGAATTGACGCTTATTTCGGCTAGCGCGACGGACCGAGGGCGGGTACGCGAAACGAATCAGGACCAGTTTTTGATTGCGCCGTTGAAAAAGTCGATGTTGGTGGATTCGAAATCCTTGAATTTAGAGCAAAAAGTGTTCGGGGATTTGCAGTGTGAAATCTTGTTGGTTGCGGATGGCATGGGAGGTCATGTGGCGGGTGAGAAGGTGAGCCAATTGGCGATCCAATATCTGGTCCGCCGGCTGCTGACTAGTATTCACTGGTTCTCGCAACACGAAGAGGATGACCAACGCGAGAGTGCATTTATCAATGACTTGAAAGATCGGCATCAAAGATGCGCACCAACGGATCCTTCGTGAATCGGCTTGGCATCGTGATCGCCGTGGAATGGGAACAACTTTGACGATGGCACACCTTGTTGGCAGAAGGATGAATGTCATCCATGCGGGCGACAGCCGATGCTATCTGATTCGTGATGGAAAAGCGGAGCAGATTACAACGGATCATACCTTAGCTCGTCAGATGGTTGAGGCTGGTGGAATGAAGCCAGAGGAGGAGGCCAGCAGCAAGTGGAGCAAGGTGCTACGGAATGTGTTGGGAGGCAATGCCGATGGCGACATCATAGCGGAAGTCCACCGTGTCGATTTGAGGGTGCGTGATTCTTGTGTCCCGTGCAGCGACGGGCTTTATCGGTATGTCGACCGTGAAACACTGGCAGCGGTTGTCGATGCATCGAACTCACCGGTCCAAGCTTGTGAAGAGTTAATCGCGTTGGCGAATCAACAGGGTGCTGAAGACAACATCACCGTGGTGATCGCGTGTCCCGATGCGGCCAGTCGGCGCACGACACAGATTGAGCACCACGGAGCCGCAAAGTCGGCGTCAGATTGGTAGTCGTCAGCAGTAACATTGTTGCCGCAAAATGCCAGTATTGAATGTGCCAGCATGTCATTATCGACCGCGATCAGCCGTCGCATCTACCGTCGTTGCTCGAAGTGGTGCGAGCTTAGACTCGGGTCAATTTTGTGATACGACCGGTAGCGACCCACTCAGCGACATAGATATCGCCATTAAGATCAAAGCAAGCATCGTGGGGATGGACAAACTTTCCCTGCTGCCAACGATTTTCGTCGGTCCGGATTGTAAATCCTTTTGAGGTTTGCTTGTCTTCCAAGATTCGTTGTTGATCAGCACCGATTGTCGCAATAGTTTTATGATCACGATCTAATAGAGAGACGCACGCCACCAATTCGGGGATGAGCATTAAATTGCCCATCGTGTCAACATTCGCGGGCAAGCCGAAGCCATCGACTGTTTTTTTGTATTTCCCATCGAGCGTGAGTACCTGGATTGCGTTATGAGCGCGGTCAGCAACCACGATTTCTGGTTCACCGCCTGGACGCGTGTCGACCCAAAGCCCGTGAGGCAGGCTAAAAGTACCCTCGCCCTGGCCAGCGCCGCCGAAGCTCTTCAGCCAATTTCCATCCGAATCATAGTGATGGATGTAATACGATCCATACCCATCAGCGACCAAGAAGGTGTTGTCCGGTAAGAATGCAAAGTTCGTTGGCATGAAGCGGTCACGTCCCCAGACTTTTTTTGGTTGGCTGCCCTCACCCTTGGCGTAATGGCCGCTATTCATCGGAGCATATTTTTGCCAGACGGTTTCGCCTTCGAGCGTCAGCTTGGCAAATGTTTTTAAGTGCTGGTACGCGGTGACATACAAGAATGGCGTGCCATTCTCAACATGGATTTCCAATCCGTGACCACCACCCTGGAATTGTTCGCCCATTGCGCGAATGAACTTGCCGTCAGAGTCAAAAACAAAAATTGAAGGATGTTCGCTTTGTTCCTGTTTACCCTCGTGTATGACATACAGATTATTATCGGGGTCGACCGCAACATTATGAGTTGTTTGCCAAGTGTATTGCTTCGGTAACTGCGGGAATTGATGCGTGCAGCGGAACCTGAAATCTCCATTTCCAACAATGCCTTGCGCCGTAGAGCTTTTACTGGTGATGATGCCGGGTCCGATTGCAACTGCGGCAGCGGTTGATTTCAAGAAACGACGCCGATTGGTGGGCTGGATCATGGTGGGGGGGAAGGTTGTGAAAGGGAGGGAATAAGCGGGATTGATCTTCGGGTTCGTCAACTCGGATTAGAGATTCGGTGGACCCAGATTATTGGACGGCGCGTCAGTGGGCACAAGAATTATCCTGTGACCGCAAAATTGCTAATTGACAGGGGGAGGCGGAGTTGGTTTTGAGATAGCGATCGAGGAGTTTCCATCGACCGATTCCCCGACTACCTCGTTACACATTAAACTCCTTTGGCCATGTCAGAAACCGATCGATTCGAATTTGGGAAAAACTGGAAGGCATTCTTAGCCTCCCTCGATCAGCAGCGGATTGAACGCGCGGTAGAGTCGCTGCGGCAAACGCTGGGAGTTGAGTCAATGGAGGGAAAGCGTTTTATCGATCTTGGTTGTGGTAGTGGATTGTTTTCTCTTGCCGCGCATCAGCTGGGTGCCGAGGTGACATCAATCGATTTCGATATGGAATCGGTTCATTGCACTGAATTTCTACGTGACAACTACGCAGCGGAATCACCGATATGGAGCATTCGGCAAGGCTCGGTCCTCGATGCCTCGTTTTTGGCGTCGCTCGGGCAAGGAGATTTTGTCTATTCGTGGGGCGTTTTGCATCATACCGGAGCGATGCAGGACGCGATTGCATTGGTATCGGAAAGAACGCGGGTTGGTGGTCACTTCTTGATTTCGATTTACAACGATCAGGGTGGAGCGAGCCGGCGGTGGTTGCGAATTAAGCAAAGCTACAACCGTTTGCCGTCTTGGTTGCGTCCTGGGCTCGTGTTGTTGGTCGCGTCGTGCTACGAGCTGAAGTTTGCAGTCGCGCGATTACTGCGTTTTAAAAATCCTTCGCCTCGTCGTGACTGGCAAGCGAAAAAAGCGGATCGAGGTATGTCAGCGTGGCACGATTGGGTAGATTGGGTTGGTGGGCTGCCATTTGAGGTCGCCCAGCCAGAACAAATCATTGAACCGCTTCGTCAGCGAGGGTTTGTTTTAGAGAAATTGAAAACGGTCGGTAACGGCTGGGGCTGCAACGAGTACCTGTTTACCCGTCAATAGGCTGGCTCGCTGTCCCTTCAGCTGGAACCGATCCGTCCGGTGGCAATTGAGCGGTTCTGATGAGATAGATGCGGTTCTTACGGGATGCCGCCCGGTGGTGATTCAATCACCCATTTCTTTTGACGCGTCTGCTTGACCGCATTCTCAAGGTCGGTGATGAACTCATCTCGTTCATTGGGGGAGATCAAATAAGCTTTCCCATTGGCCGTTATCAAAACACGTTTTAGCGAAAGTGCCGGACCATTCAACCAACTGCTCGATTTGTCGACTTGTTCGATGTCGGTCAATGGGACCCTCATGTGAATGATGCCGCAGCGAATGTGTAATGCTTGTTTTTCGATTGTGTATCGGCAGGGCAAGGTCAAGGCTGCGGATATCAAACACACAATCAAAGTGACGCCGAACAAGATCGCGGCATCTTTTGAATGTCCTTCAACAAGCATGTAGAGCCCTAGGGTTAGGCTGGTCAATGGTGCGATCGCAAGCATCGCGGCAATCCAAAGATCGATTTTGGACGGGTACACCCGAGAACGCTCAGATTGATGGTTGAAAGACTGCGTCATTTTTTTTGTGGCTTCAAGCAGCATGAGTTGTTCGTGATGGAGCGACAGTCACTTGTCGTTCATTGGACAATTTATCCTCGCAGGGAGAAATTTATCCTCGCAGGGAGAACCGTGGAGATTGACCCATTTCCAATTCAATCAGATACATGTTTCCCGTGTCGTCTTGAAATAGTCGACAGGGGTGTTGATTCATGCGTTGGAAGTGAGGTCTCCGGTTGATTTATGCAAAACGAGCCAATTGCTTTGCTGACCTGCTGCTCGCGGTGCCTTATATTAGATGACTGTGTAGCTTTGGAACGTCTATAATTGGCTTGGCCAACTGGTATGCACGCGAATCAAACCCTCGAGTCTCACTGGTTGCCGTGGGCTTCTTCTAATTTGCGTCGCAATCCGTTTGGAGAATTATCTGCTGCGGAACGAGCGGAGCTTGCGGTTGTGGATGTCGATCCGATCATCGAGCACGTAAGTCAGCCCAGGCATGCAATTCAGTTGATCGGAGACTGTGGCCGTGGCAAGACGACTCGCATGTTGGCGTTGCAGGATCGTTTACCGCGATCGAGCTATGTCTATCTTGCGGAGGATGAGCTTTGTCCCGCGATTCCAATGGGGGATCCGGTGTTGATCGATGAGGCACAGCGATTGCCTCGCGCCGTTCGGCGATCGGTATGGCGTTCAGGATTGCCATTGATTTTGGCGACTCATCGCGACTTGCGGCACGGGTTACAGAAATTTGGTTATCGTGTGTGCACTGTTGAGATCGGAGTCGGCAATACACCTGATCTGATTTACCAACTTCTAAACCGACGAATTGAAGCGTCTCGTTTGCACCCTGGCCCTGTGCCCTTGTTATCTTTGAAAACAGCGGAGTCGCTGGCGTCGCGTTTTGGTACTGACATTCGGGCGATCGAGCATCACCTTTACGAGCAACTTCAAAGACAAGTCAAAGAACATGGCCAAGTGCGATCTCTCGATAGTATTGGATGATCCGCAAGCGATGCACGCAGGTGGTGGTAGGATCTCCGGTGTGGTGCAGGTTCAGGTCGATGCAGATGTGGCTTGCAGGGGTTTGGAGGTCGCGTCGCTTTGGCGAACGCATGGCCGCGGTAATGTCGCCTCTGAAACTGTCGGGACGTTGATTTTATTTCAGGGGCAATGGCAGGCAGGAGAAACCCAAGAGTATCGTTTCGAGCTACCAATTGCCCATTGGCCGCCATCGTTTCAAGGTTATTACTTGAGCGTGGATCATTATGTCGATGCGCGAGCCAAAATTCCCTGGGCGTTTGATCCCAAGGCATCCGAGCCATTTCAGGTGGTAGCATCTTGTGGGCCGGAGGAAACGCGGGTGACCGAGCAGTCCGCTCAGATGAAAGGCATTGTGGGATGCTTCGTCTCCATTTTTGCAACCGTTGCTCTGGCTGGTTTTGGTTTAACGCTCTCTGCCTTTGGTGGATTTGGATTGCTGCTGTTGATTATTCCGTTGCTGGGTGGTGTTTGGTGGTTCTTCAGAAAGTTTTTGCCTAAGTATCTGCTCGGTGACGTGAAGGTTGATTTTACAGCGTCCCATGTTTCGCCCGGGGAGACCGTGAGTGGCCAGTTAGTGATTCGCCCTCGCAAAAATGTTTCGATCAATGAGATCGGTCTGCACCTCCATGCTCGTGAGCGATGTGTCAGCGGCAGTGGCAGCAACCGTACGACGCATCGGCACACGTTTGTCGACACGCACGAGTCGGTTCATGCGGCGACAACACTAACGGCGGGAAAAGAACATCGATTTCCTATTAATGTCTCGATCCCGGCAGACGCAGCTTATTCTCTAGACCTGTCTGATAACGAAGTGATTTGGTCAACGACATTTCGAGTCGATATTCCGCGTTGGCCAGATTGGGTGGAAGAGGTTCCCCTGCTTGTGCTGCCCTCGGGGGGCCATGCTGGTTCCCACGAAACGAAAGCATCGCCGAGCGATGTGTTGTCTTCGGTTTCTACCTCGCGTCAATCGTTCGATGCAATTGGCAGTGACGGAATGGAAGCTGACGCAACGGAGGGTGCCGACGAGATTACATTTAGCGAGACAGCGCACCACGTCTGGTCGGTTCGTGAGGATCGAAGTCAGGTGGAAGGATTGGCAGAGGCGATTACAGGTTTGAGTTTCGATTTGAAGGCTGAGATCGAGCGGCGTCTACTTTATGCGGGGGAAGATGATCCGCATGTGTTCAAAGATGGATATGCTGTTTGGGCTCGATATCCTGATCCGCCATTACCTTTGGTGTTGTACGTACCTAAGGAGCTAGCAGACGAATTCGAGCAAATTGGTCGTAACGTCTGGCGGGGGCGTGGAACTATCGTTGGTTGGGATGCGCTGCACGGTCGCCTGCAAATCAAGCTGGGGAGTCCAGAGTAAGTCTGAATTGGATCCAATTTCTTTTCTGATAGCCAGCAATTATGGGGGAATGGGCGATTTCCAGGATGCTTCTCAACGACCGTTCATCTGTCTAAACTCTGTACTTTGTCCTTGTAATTATTGTGCTGCCAGCATGCCGTCACCTCGTGTTTTGATTCTTCGCGCGCCCGGGACTAACTGCGACGAGGAAACTGCGTTCGCCTTCGAAAAAGCGGGAGCGATTGCTGAGCCGATTCACGTCAATCGCTTGGCCGAAAATCCCGCACTCAAAGACCGATATCAGGTTTTATGCATCCCCGGAGGTTTTAGCTATGGCGACGACATCGCGGCGGGGAGAATCCTAGCTACCCGGCTTCGTGAGCATCTTGCGGAACTGGTTGATACGTTTGTCCATGGAACCGGCGACCGATTGGTTCTGGGAATCTGTAATGGGATGCAGGTTTTGATGCGACTGGGCGTGTTGACCGAAGGGGTTGGGCAAACAGGCCGAGCGCCCGCGACGTTGACATGGAATAATCATGGCCGCTTCGAAGATCGCTGGGTGCATTTGGCCGTTGACGAGTCTCCCTGTGTGTTTTTGCGGGGAATCAAGCATATGTACCTCCCGATGGCTCACGCGGAAGGCAAGTTTGTCGCAGAGAATGCCGAAGTCCTTGAGCAACTTCGTGGGCAAGGTCGTTTGGCGATTCGGTATACCGACGGAGAGAAGAGCGGGGTGAAGTCGGAGATTTTGCCATTTCCTCACAACCCGAATGGCGCCGATGCCAACGTCGCAGGTGTGTGTGACGCGACGGGACGCGTTTTTGGGCTGATGCCCCACCCAGAGCGGCACATTGATCCTCTGCAGCATCCTTGCTGGACTCGACGAGACGAGCAACCCGACGAAGGCGATGGGTTAGTGATGTTCCGAAATGTTGTTGAGTGGTTCGAATAGTACAATCTGTTCCGCAGATCGCGGACCGAAGCCCTCAAAGCTTGCAAACGCCATTATCGCAAGACTTTCCGGCCAATTTGTAACGACGTTTGGCGACTTGGCGGTACATCCATCGCCATAGCCGAGCAGTTCCTGGAAGGTGCAAGATCGGGGATGCAAGCCACAGAGCTGGCATTCGGCGAGAAAGGTAGCGGACCGCATCGGCGCCGCCGTATCGACGCCCCTGCCGATCGACGATGTACATTTGTTCCATCAAGTCCTCGTGCGACAGGTCTGGGTATCTGTCCCGCACACGGGGATCGTGAAGCGACAAAAAAGAAAGCCGATTTCCGCAGCAGTCGAGCCGATGAAGGTTATTGACTTGGGATTGGCAAAAATTGCACTGACCATCGTAAATCACGACATCCGAACCACTTGCGGAATCTGGATCGGGAAGCGGATTGGTGCGAAGCATGGTGGTCTCAACAAAATGGTGGGTATTTCCCCTTCAAGCCGGAGAGGTTCCGCCCGCTATACTAAGTGTACCCAAATCTGGTCGCGGCGATGTCTCTCTGAGTTCCTTCGACGTCGATTTGCCCAATCGAAATCAAATAACGGCTTTGGCGACTGCCAAACCAAGCATTCCCTTAGGTTTTCGCGATGAACCGAATCGAACGAAAAGTCCGTGCTGCTCGCCGCCGTGTGATTTTAGGCCGGTTTGGCCGCTACCTCTGCGTTTCGACGTTTGTGGGATTGATCGTCGCGACACTCGCCGTTTCGCTGCCGGCATTGCGGACGATAAATGTGAATTTTGATAATTGGATTTACGCGTGGGTTGGTGGAGCGACCGTCGCCGCCTTCCTTGCCTCAGCGGTGTTCGCCCTTGTCACTGCTCCCTCGGTCGAATCGGTTGCAGTCGAAGTCGATAAGCGGTTTGGACTCCGCGAACGCCTCAGTAGTTCGTTGACGTTGCAGGAGGAGGAACGGGATAGCGAGTTTGGTGTGGCCTTAATGACCGACGCCGAAAAGAGGGTGGACCAGTTGGCGGTGGCTGATCGTTTTTCACTCAGGCCGAGCAAGCTCGGCCTGCTACCCGTTTCAATCGTTCCGATTCTCGCCATGGTGTTGTTGCTGGTTGAGCCGATGAGTGAGTCGAATGCAAGCAGCATGTCGCAATCTGAGCTTCAGGAGGTCAAGCAAGCGAAAATCGCGGCGACTCAACTAAAGAAACGGATCCAGCAGTATCGCCGCAAGGCTGAGTCAGAGGGATTGAAAGAAGCGAAAGAACTATTCGAGAAAATGGAGGCGAACCTCGAACAGATTAGCGAGCGGGAAGATTTAAGTCGCAAGGATGCGATGATTGCGATGAACGATTTGAAAAAGCAATTGGAGGAGCGGAGCAAGGAGCTGGGTTCGTCCGATCAACTTCGCCGCGCTTTGTCGAAGATGAAAGGATTAGAATCAGGTCCGGGTGAGAAGGTCGCCAAATCGATTGAGCAAGGCAAATTCGGTGAAGCGAAAGAGACGGCTAAGCAATTGGCCAACCAGATGCGAGACGGCAAGCTGAGTGAGCAGCAAAAAGAGCAATTAAAGAAACAAGTCGAGCAGATGAAAGACGCGCTGAAAAAAGCCGTTGAAGAACATGATCAGAAAAAGCAGGAGTTGAAAGAGCAGATCGAACAAGCTCGCCGGGAAGGACGCGGCCAAGATGCTGCCGAGATGCAGCAAAAGTTGAATCAGTTGGAGCAGAAAGATTCGCAAATGCAGCAGATGGGCCAAATGGCTGAAGCGATGAATCAGGCAGCTAAGGCGATGGAGCAGGGAGATGCTTCCCAGGCGGCCGATGCATTGCAGCAAATGGCCGATCAATTGGGGGATATGCAACAAGAAATGTCTGAGCTGGAAGATCTCGAATCGGCGCTTGATCAGTTGTCTCAATCGAAGAGCCAAATGCGCTGCCAGAAGTGTGCGGGCGGCGGTTGCTCGGAGTGCCAAGGTAGTGGCATGGATCAGGGTCAGAGTCAGGGCAACGGTCAAGGAAAGGGAGATGGGCTTGGACAAGGTCCTGGGTTTGGTGATCGTCCCGAGCAGGAAGGGGATACGAACACATACGAGACACAGGTCCGTGGTCAAGTGAGACGCGGACGAGCAGTGATCGCTGGGTTCGCGGATGGTCCCAATCGCAAAGGAATTACACGCGAAGATGTCAAGGCGGCCATTGAGAGCTCGCTGACCGAAGAGACGGATCCATCCGAAAACCAGGTGCTACCGCGTACCGAACGGGAACACGCTCAGCAGTACTTCGATCAACTGCGAGAAGGCGAATAAGCTGGTAACGGGGAATCGCGGCGGCCGGAGTTGAAGCTTGTTGCATTCGGTCTGTCCGAAATACAGTTGATCACGAATCTGTCACCGTTGGGACCTGAACTTGTGGAAATGAACCACGTCGCAGTGGCTGGCTAAGGCACAGTGAGAAGTGCCCAAGTCATTGGCCAAGATGCCTCTCATTGGCCAAGATGCCTTTTAGAGGCCGGCGAACGCTGCTTCGATCAGCTCGGCTTGTTCCAAGCGGTGCGTTGCCATACTGCCGGTACTCGGGCTTGCTGACTCTACCCGGCTAATTCGCTGCAAATCAAACTTTGCGGAAAGCAGGTCGCCGAAGATCAACTTTAGATAGGGCCAAGCACCCATGTTGGTTGGTTCGTCTTGGACCCAGAACAGTTCCTTTCCGTCCTGCAGGCCTCCCAGTGCTGCTAGCAACTCCGCCTCGCTGAGAGGATAGAGCTGTTCCAGCCGAACGATGGATACGTTTTCGAGCCCGCGTTCCTGCCGTGCCTCAACCAATTCATAGTAAATCTTGCCGGTGCACAGCAGCAGGCGATCGGCTTGGGAGGGTGGGACTTCGGGATCGCCCAATGTTTTGTGGAATTGGCCGCCGGATAATTCTTCGAGTGTGCTCGTCACGCGGGGGTGCCGCAGCAGGCTCTTTGGTGTGAGGACAACGAGCGGTTTTCGCCACTTGCGAATCACCTGACGACGTAACAGATGAAAATATTGCGCGGGTGTCGTTGGCTGACACACTTGAATGTTGTGCTCGGCACTCATTGCGAGAAATCTCTCGACCCGAGCGCTGCAGTGTTCGGGGCCTTGGCCCTCAAACCCGTGGGGTAACAACATGACCAGTCCACTGAGGCGGTTCCATTTGTCCTCTGCACTGGCGATGAATTGGTCGACAATGACCTGAGCGCAATTCCAAAAATCGCCGAACTGTGCCTCCCAGATCACCAGTCCGTCTGGACTGTCGAGGGAATAGCCATATTCAAATCCGAGGACACCTGCCTCGCTCAGGGGGCTGTTATACAGCTCCAGGGATGCTTGATCTTCGGTAAGGTGTTTCAGCGGCGTATGGGTGGAGCCGTTTCTGGTATCGTGCAGGACGGCATGTCGCTGACTAAAGGTGCCACGTTGGCAATCTTGACCCGTCATCCGAATGGCGTGTCCTGACACGAGCAGCGATGCGAAGGCTGATGCCTCGGCACTCGCCCAATCGAGAGGGCGCTTTCCTTGCGCCATCTCGCGTCGCAAAGCCATAGGTCGCTTCAGTTTCTTGTTTGCCGCGAATCCGTCTGGCACACGGGTCAGGGAATCCAGCAATTCGCAGAGACGAGCTTGATCGAAGGTGGTGTCGGTAGGTTCCGTCGGTTCGTGTCCACCGAAGTAATCGCTCCAATTCGCGGCCAGCGTTTGGATATCAGGAACGAATGCCTCATTCTGGCTCGCAGCGAAAGCCGATTCGAGCTTCTCGGTTCGCTCACGTTGAATCTCTTCCGCTTCCTCCTGAGTGATTTTCCCGAGTTCTTGCAGGCCGTTGAGGTACTGTTCGCGGACGCTTGCGCGGCGATCGATCTCGCTATACATCTCGGGTTGCGTGAACCGAGGTTCATCACCCTCGTTATGGCCCCATCGCCGAAAGGCGTATAGGTCGATGACGACGTCCCGGTGGAATTCCTTGCGAAAGTCCATGGCCAATGAAACCACTTGTGCAACCGCTTCCGGATCTTCGCCATTGACGTGAAAAATTGGGATTTGCAGCATCTTGGCGATATCGGTCGCGTAGGTGGTGCTGCGACCTTCTTTGGGCTCGGTGGTGAATCCAACTTGATTGTTGATCACGATGTGCAAGGTCCCGCCAGTCCGGTATCCCTCCAATTCGCTCAAGTTCAGTGTTTCTTGAACGACTCCTTCACCGGCGAAGGCCGCATCCCCATGAACGAGGATTGTCATAACGCCTTGACGTTTCTCGTCGTGGGAATGATCTTGCTTGCAGCGCGTACGACCTTGGGCAACCGTGTTGACGTATTCAAGGTGGCTCGGGTTGAAGCAGAGCGAGATGTGTATCGTGTCACCCGAGGCAGTTTTCCAGTCGCTGCTATAACCAAGGTGGTAGCGAACATCGCCCCCGCCCCGATTCATCTCGGGATTTGGGTCGTCGAAGGACCAAAAGATGTTCATGGCCCGTTTCTTCAAGATGTTGGCCATCACATTCAGCCGTCCACGGTGTGCCATCCCCATGACCACCTGGTTCACATTATGTTGGGCGGCCTTTTCCAGCGCTAGATCGAGCATCGGAATCAGAGTTTCCGCACCTTCGAGCGAGAAGGTCTTGGCCCCCACGAATTTGCGACGGACGAATTCCTCAAAAATCGACGCATCGGCTAAACGAGCATAAATTCTCCGCTGCACATCGTGCGATAGTTCGAGCCGGTTTTCTGTGGTCTCCATTCTCCGCTGCAGCCAGTCGCGAATGCTGCGACGGTTGATGTGCATAAATTGCACGCCGATGCTACGGCAATAAGTGTTACGGAGCCGGGTCAAAATCTGATGCAGTGTTCCGCCAACCACATTTTCAAGTGCGGAACTATCCAGCGGCCGGCTGAGATCTTCGTTGCTCAACCCGTAGATTTCAGGGCTCAATTCGGGACGATCTGGGAGGGCAAACCCCAATGGGTCGAGATCTGCGGCCAAGTGGCCCCGAACGCGATATTCGCGGACGAGATTGTTGACACGGTCCTGGATTCGGGCCAACCAAAGCGCTTGGTCAGTTGCTTCGTCTCCACAGGAACCCGATTTCGAACCATTTTCGCTCGCTGCTGTAGCTGTCGAGCCGTTGATTTTAGGCGGTGTCGCTGAACCGACGACGAGGAACTGCTCGAAATACTGCCGCCACGTCTCGGAAACGCTTTCCGGATCGTGAACGTACTGGACGTACAAATCGTCAATGTAGTCCAAGCTGTAACTATTCATAACTGGGACTGGGATCCGGACAGGCGGCTTTGGCGCGGTCCTGTTCCAACGGGGGGAAAATGAAAGCAGGCGTTGCAGCGAATTCAAACGCCCACAGCGACTCCGAGAAGTCTCGAAGCCTTGATTAGCAGACGTTCAAAGCAATGTAGAGAATTGACCACTGCGGTGGTAGCCACTGCGAGGCGGATTCGGGATACCAAACGAAGAAACCACGCGTGGACAAGCCTGGAGGGTCGCAAGTCCCGGTGAAATTACCTTCGGCAGTTGTGAAAATGTCCTCGGTTGCTATCTTCGCGTGACCGCCATCGTACTTGACACATTGATTTACCTGTTGCCCCGGTTTGCAGATTTTATGGCCGTTTTGATCCAAGTTCGTGATGCCCACAAACGCTTTGGCGACCAGGTGCTGCTGGATGCCGCTGAGGTATCACTCGTGGACGATGTCAAGGTTGGCTTTATCGGTCGTAATGGGGCCGGAAAATCGACCTTGTTGAAAATCCTGTTGAAGGAAGAAGAGCTTGAGCAGGGGGAGGTGATCCACCATCCCAGTTTGCGAATCGGCTACCTGAGACAGCATGATCCGTTTCAGCCTGGCGAGTCGGCACTCGATTTCCTGATTCGCGATAGCGGAAAACCTGATTGGCGGTGTGGAGAGGTTGCGGGGCAATTTGAGCTGAAGGGCCAATATCTGGAGGGCGCGGTCAAGGAGCTTTCGGGTGGTTGGCAAACACGAGTCAAATTGGCTGCCTTGCTGCTGCACGACCCAAATCTGCTAATGTTGGATGAGCCCACCAACTTTCTCGATTTGCGAACCCAGATTCTGCTCGAGCACTTCCTGCGAGACTTTAATAAGTCGGCCTTGATTGTCAGTCACGATCGGGCTTTCTTGGCCGCAACATGTTCACAAACGCTGGAACTGTCACGAGGGAGATTGGTAATGTTCCCAGGGAAGGTCGACGCCTTCTTGGAGTACCGCGATGAGCGTCGCGAGCACGATCGCCGTGTCAACGCGACGGTACTCAATAAGCAAAAGCAACTACAGCGTTTTATCGATAAAAATCGAGCGAACGCATCGACTGCAAGCCAAGCCAGGAGCAAAGCCAAGCAGCTGGAAAAATTACAAACGGTAGAAATTCAAGTCGATGAACCAACTGTCTTCATTCGGCCGCCTCAAGTGGAACCGCGGCGGGGAACAGCGGTCCGCTGCGAAGGATTGGCCATCGGTTATGGTGATCATGTGGTCGCTGACAAAATCGCGTTGGAAATCGAGCACGGTGAGCGTGCGGCGATCGTCGGTGATAATGGTCAGGGAAAAACCACCTTGCTGCGGACATTGGTCTATTCGCTCGATCCGTTAGATGGTACCGCGAAATGGGGGCACGGGGTCGAGATTGGTACCTACGCTCAGCATGTCTATTCATCGCTTGATCCGCGGATGACCGTGCTGGAACACCTAGAGTATGTTTCTGATCAGGGGACAACTCGGCAGGACCTGCTCGCGATGGCTGGAACGTTATTGTTCCGGGACGAACACATTCAAAAGAAAATCAAGGTTCTCAGCGGAGGTGAGCGGGCCCGCTTGTGTATGGCCGGATTGCTGCTCGGCACCGCTAATGTCTTGGTGCTTGATGAACCTGGCAACCACTTGGATGTCGAGACGGTTGAGGCGCTTGCCGAAGCATTAGAGCGCTATCGGGGGACGGTGGTGTTCACCAGCCACGATCGTCACTTCATGCATCGCGTTGCAACCAGCGTCATCGAGGTTCGAGACGGATGTGTCAAAAACTACTTTGGTAACTATGACAGCTATTTGCGGTCGGTGGAAAAAGAAGTGGATGATGGCGAGCGAGAGCGGGCTAAAGCGAAGCCGCCAAAGGGTAAAGCGGCCGATGGAAAACCTGGCTCCAGCTCAAACTCCGACTATCGGCAGCAACAGCGGAATCAGCGCAAGGCTGAGAAAGAGTTGAAAAATCTTGAGAAACGGATCGCTCGTTTGGATGATCGAAAACGGGAAGTGAACGCGAAGTTGATGACTGAATCCAACCCACAGAAAGCAGTTGAGCTGCACGAGGAATTGACTGGAATCACGAACGAGTTGGAATCGGCCGAAGAACGTTGGATGGAACTGAGCAGTGAGGAATAGCTGATGACTCTAACCACATGCCCACCCGCCATTCAGATTGGTCATTTGACGATCGACCCACCAATCTTCCAGGCGCCGATGGCTGGTTTCACCAATGCAGCTTTCCGAGAGGTTGTTCGGCAGTTCGGAGGGGTTGGATTGCTGGCGACTGAGATGGTGAACGCCCGAGGTTTTGTGTGGATGGACGAGAACATCGCTGAGCATCCTGAACGCTTGTGGGGTGTCGCGGAAGAGGTGCGACCGCTGGCCGTGCAGATTTGGGATAACGATCCCGAAACCATGGCCAAAGTGGGTAGACGACTAGTCTCTGAGTACCAAGTCAGCGTGGTCGATATAAATTTCGGTTGCCCTGTGCGACAAGTTACCGAAAAAGCGCATAGCGGAAGCTACTTGTTAAAACATCCGGAACGGATGTTTCAGATCATTAGCCGCTTGGTCAAGGCGTGTTCCCCAACTCCCGTTACCGCCAAGATTCGGCTGGGCTGCACGCGTGATCAGATGAATTGCAATGATGTTGCACGTGTTGTGGAAGAGGCCGGTGCCGCCGCGCTGACCGTGCACGGGAGAACAGCCCAGGATATGTTTCGTGGGCATGCCGACTGGGATCGCATCAGTGAAATCAAGCAGCATTTGCGGGAAATTCCTCTGATCGGAAACGGAGATCTGGACTCTGCTGAAAAAGTGGTTGCCGCATTCAAGAATTACGACGTCGATGGGGTGATGATTGCTCGTGCTTGCCTGGGTCGACCATGGCTATTTGCACAGGCCGCGGCCGCGTTGCGGGGACAACCGGTTCCGCCAGAGCCAACCCTGAGGCAACAGCGTCAGGTGATGTTGGATCATTATCAGCTAGTGCTGAAGCGATTCGGGGAAGAGAAGGGCACTGTGCTAATGCGTAAGTACGCTTGTTGTTATGCGCAGGGTAAACGTGGGGCGAGATTTTTTCGCAGCCATGTCGCCCGAGTTTCAACGTCGGATGAATTTCATGCCGTCGTGAACGAGCATTTTCCGAAAGAGGAATGAGACGCCGTTCAGTTCCACTGGATTACCACTTGGCTCTGTTGCCATTCAACGAATTTGTGGAGCCCGTCATGACTACCATGGAACTTATTTGCAAGTATCGTGTTTAGGAAAACTTGCGGCGAATTGGCAGGCTTGGTGCAGCTCGACTTGGTTACTTGAAGATAACGCTCCAGATGCAGAGGCTGGTTTCGGCAAGATCCAGAATTTTTGGGGAATGCAACAGACTTGGTCGCTGATCTTCGCTTGCACTCTGTCGTCGGGTTGCCGCTTTGGATTCACATCGCGAGTTGGCGTTTGACATAGCTCGAGAATCGCAGCATATCTTCCGGAGGATCTTCGGGGCCAATCACCAGCGGCCCATTTCGCGGTGCGGTGGGATAAATGCCATGGCTGCCGCGAGGCAGATTTGCATCGAGCGGGATAACATCCATTTTGTATCGCAAGCCGAGTTTCTTTTGCGCGACACGAGCAATGGCTTTCAACCGACTAGTCATGAAGAGCTCACACGGATCGTAGCCTGGTTTGCGGTGGATATCGACTGTCCGCGCAAAGTCAGGCGCCTCCTCGTCGTTATCCCAGTAATAATAGGTAAACCAGCTATCAGGCTCACTCAACGCGATCAGTTCGCCGCTGCGTGGATGATCCAGTTGTAGTTCTCCTGGCGGAACGACCTTGGCGATTCCATCGGTCGATTCAAGGTGTTGTTGGATTTCCGCAATTCGTTGAGGATCGCGAATGTAAATGTGAGCGAGTTGGTGATCGGCAATCGCAAACGCTTCGGATTCACCAGGCAACAAGGTCTCGCCGAACGGGCCACCTCTTACCGATACTAACCCAGCAGATCGTAGTATTCGATTGACATGTACCGGTCGGTGGACAGCCGCCAAGCCATATTCGGAAACGACGATCACTTTAGCACCGATTTGTTCCGCCGCATCAAAAATCGTTCCGGCACATTGATCTAACTCCGCAACGCGTTCCGGATCGTGATGCGGGAAGCGTTGAAAGTCGTAGTCCAGGTGCGGAAGGTAAGCGAGCGTCAGTTGGGGCTGTTTATCGCGCATGACGATCGCGGTGGCGTCTGCGATCCAGCGGGTGCTGGGAAGTCCAGCGGCAGGACCCCAAAAAGAAAAGAATGGAAATGGCCCCAGCCGATGGACCAGATCACAGCCGGTGTGATCAAGTATGTCAAATACTTTTGACCCATCACATCCATAGTAAGGCTTGGGGGTTGCGCTGTAACGCACGGCCGCTGATTGGTTGAACCACCAGAACATTTTGGCGGTATCCACGCCTTGATAAAACTTATCCCCCTGACTTAAGGAGTTGGCCTGTTGCCAAAATCGAATTTCTTGGGTGTCCCGAAAGTACCAGCCATTGCCCACGATCCCATGCTGACGGGGCGATAGTCCCGTCAGCATGGTGGCCTGGGAAGTGCATGTGACTGCAGGCAGCGGACTGCGCCAGGGCACTGCATTCCCAGCCGATGCCAGCCGAGGGGCATGTTGGAGTAGTTCGGGAGTGAGTCCGACGGCGTTGATGATGCAGATTTTGTTCACTAGATTCGCCATACGCCCCGTTGTCGATTGCCAAATGAGAGCCATAGCCGCTGATTTGCCACAGCACTGACATTCCCAGCACAGCTCTGAACATACTTTCGTTCAGCCGATGAAAGCAAGTCACTCAATCAGCATCCCGTTAGGGCTCGAAAGTAAGTATCATGTGGTCCTGCTGTTGAACGCTTTGGAAAATGAATGCGATGCTTCATGGACCAAATTCAACGGGCAAAATGCTTTTGTCTGCGGGTCAACTACATCAAACGGAATCTTACATGCTCTCTCATCAATTTGTTTCCAGTCGGTGGATCTGCACTCTGTTCATGGTTTTTGCCGTTGGAGTCTTTGCACCTCCGACTGCTGTCGCGCAGTCGGATGCCCCCGCTGTATCGAGCGGATCGACTGAATCGACCGATAACCAGAGTCAGGGTACGAGTGAAGGTCAGCAGACCGCTGGTGCTAGCGAAGAGACTGCTTCGGGTAAAGCCGAAGAGTTGGCACCGGAGTCGAGCGGCCTGGACCAGCGTGTCGACCAACTTTTTAAGCCTATCGCTGAATGGTGGGGTGGGATCGTATTTTTTACAGTCACCGTTGCTGGGTTTGAGCTGCCGTTCGTTGTGATCTTGCTCGTATGTGGTGCCGCGTTTTTTACAGTTGCATTCGCCTTTGTAAATGTGCGGCTTTTGCCTATGGCGATCGACGTGGTACGTGGAAAGTACGACGCGATTGAGAAGGAAACCGAGGCAATCTCAACCCAAGACGAAGTGAACGAAGTGAAAGGTGACTCGGTCGATACGATCCGAGATGAAGCCGAAGGTGAAGTGTCTCACTTCCAGGCACTTGCTACTGCGGTTTCAGGAACAGTTGGCTTGGGAAACATCGCAGGTGTCGCGGTTGCGGTTGCCACCGGCGGACCGGGCGCAACATTCTGGATGATCGTTTGCGGACTACTGGGAATGTCGACCAAGTTTGTGGAGTGCACCCTCGGGGTTAAGTATCGAGACGTCGACGTTGACGGGACTGTCCACGGTGGCCCGATGTACTATTTGAAGAGAGGGCTGGCGGATCTTGGCTTGTCACGCGTCGGTTCGGTGTTTGGTGTGCTTTTCGCAATTTTCTGCATCGGTGGTTCCTTCGGGGGTGGGAATGCGTTTCAAGCGAACCAGGCGGCGCAGCAGATCAAGTCACTCATGGGTTTGCCAGATTCGGGATCATCGGGGACGATCATTGGCGTGGTCATGGCAATCATGGTCGGGATCGTAATCATCGGCGGAATCAAACGCATTGCCAGCGTTACAGAAAAGATCGTTCCTTTCATGGCGATCATTTACTGCCTGGCAGCGTTGGTCATTATCTTGATGAACATCCAGCATGTTCCCGGGGCAATTGGGCAGATTGTTTCGGGTGCATTTACGCCAGCCGCCGGGCTTGGCGGCGTGTTGGGAGTGTTGATTCAAGGATTCCAACGAGCTGCATTCTCAAACGAAGCTGGTGCCGGTTCAGCAGCGATCGCCCACTCAGCGGTGAAGACGAAATACCCGGCGTCCGAGGGCGTTGTTTCTTTGCTTGAGCCGTTTATCGACACGGTTGTGATTTGCACGATGACTGCGCTGGTCATCGTGCTCTACAACTCTGGGGGGCTTTTCGAGTGGGGTGACGTCGAGTCGAAAAAGGTTCTCATTGACGGTGTACGGATCGGCGGAGTTGATTTGACCAGTCAAGCCTTCGATAGCGTTTTGCCAGGTTTCCGATACGTCTTGACGGTCGCCATTATCTTGTTCGCGTTTTCAACCATGATTTCTTGGTCCTACTACGGGCTGCAGTCCTGGAAGTATCTCTTCGGTCGCAGTCTCGCGGCCGATTTGACCTACAAAATCACGTTCTGCGTGGTTGTGGTGATCGGTGCGGCGATTTCGCTCGGCTCCGTCATCGATTTCTCGGATGCCATGGTCTTTGCCATGGTTTTTCCGAATATGATCGGCCTGTTTCTCTTGTTCCCCAAAGTGCGAGAGGAACTTCGAAAGTACTTATCTGCTTGCCGAGATCTGTAAGAATCGGGATCGCGAGAAGCGATTTTTTGAGATCTTGCGGGTTTTTCGGGACGCGTTGTTCGTTCCCGGACAGATTTGTCGCCGCAACAGGACAGGGAAGCGAAAATCAGAGGCACGCAGAACTGTGCATTGAACTGATTTGCTCGAGAAAAGTGGTCAGGGGCGGGCTCGAACCGCCGACACCGGCCTTTTCAGGGCCGTGCTCTACCAACTGAGCTACCTGACCAAAAGTCAACCTGATGAATTACACTCATGGCAAAATCTGTTGCCAAGAACCGATCAGATCAATTCGATGCCTCGGGATAGTAGGGTATGATGCATCCGGTCGTCAATTGGTTCGACCAGCGAGATCCCACGTTAATTTTCTCCACACTACCGTTTTTTTATAATGGCTGAACGAAAGATCGCTTTTTTTCCCGGAGTCAGGCTTCTGGTTGCCGGGCTGATCGCTCTGACCGCTACATTCGTCGTGAAGGATGCACGTGCGTACACGCCTAACGATCCGGTTGTCGTCGCAATGGTCAACCGCGGCCTGGGGTTTTTAGAGGCCTCTGTCAAAAAAGAGCGTCCTGCTGACGGTGATGCGATTTTGGTCGCCTACGCCCACTTCAAAATCCGTCATGATCTGGAGAACGCAGTCGTTCAGAACGGTCTGAAAGAGGCGCTCCAGGTGGTTTCTTCGGTTGAGCGACGAGGTGGCGATTCCCTCGGTGCCAAAGAAAATTACATCATGGCCATCACCGTTCTGTTGCTGGCTGAGATTGATGCGAAACGCTACAAACGCGAACTTCAGGTCCTGCAGCAGGCGTTCGCCGAGGGGCAGTATCCTTCCGGCGCATATAGTTACCGCAATGATGACGAGGGGGACGTCTCTCAGACTCAGTACGTGATGTTGGCAGTCTGGACCCTCGATCGGAATGGGATTCCCCTTGAATACAACCGGGTGGTGAAGTGCATTGAGTGGTTGCTGAGGGTGCAGAGCAACGATGGTGGATGGCCCTATAAGGGAAAGGATCCTGGAATTGGCAAACCTCTTCGGAAGCAAAACGAGGTTACTATGTCAATGTCACTAGCCGGCGGCAGCAGTGTGCTCATTGCGGGAGATGCGCTGAGATTGTGGGGTAATACTGTGCAGGATTCGGACCCCGGTATCCCCGGATTGCCGAAAGCCATCAAGGTCTATCAGGAAGACACCAATACTGCGCGTCGAAAGCGCGTGAACATGTCAGAGCAGCCGATCAAGCGTGCTGTGAAATTTATGGACGGATGGCGGAACAAGAATCCCTACAAGCGGACTCAGGTGCTCGACTGGTTCTACTATCAGTTGTACACACTGGAGCGTTTCGAGAGCTTCGTTGAAATTGCGAACGGACTGCCAAAGGATTCAAGTCCCGGTTGGTATAACCAGGGCGTTGATGAACTCCGTAAATACCAGGGCAATGATGGCGGTTGGGGAGCCGAGCGTTCGCTTACCACGCAATTCCAAAGCACATCGTTCGCCTTGTTATTTTTGATCCGCAGTACGCAGCGGACGATTTTCACAATGAATGCTGGCAGCCTTCAGGGGGGCTACGGCTTGCCGAAGGATACGACCGATATTCGCGTTGAGGGAACGCAGATCAAGGGTCAGCCGATCGCGGTCCAAGTCACCGATTTATTGGATATCCTAGACGAGGACGGCGGTGGTGATACCGAGGGAAAGTCGATTCCAGATGATTTAGTGCTCGATACAGACCCCGTGGCACGGGCGGCTCAGTTGGACCGTCTAGAACGGCTCGTCCGAGGGAGTCGTTCATGGCAGGCACGGCGGGTGGCGGCCCGCTTGCTAGGCAGGACTGACGAGCTCCGGGTTGTGCCTTCTTTGATTTTCGCATTGAGCGATCCAGATCAGTCCGTTCGACTCTATGCTCGGGACGGTTTAAGGTTTCTAAGTCGAAAATTCGATGGATTTGGTATGCCGGATAACCCGAGCGTGACACAGCTGCAGACTGCTCAACGTAAATGGCGAGATTGGTATCGATCTGTGAACCCGAATTACGTGTTTTTGGATTACGATCTGTAGTAAATCCGGCTATCCCGACTTATCGTTTTTGGGGCTCTCCTCTTACCCTTCAGAATTCGAACTGAATGACCTCAGCAACCAGCACTGATGCTTCGAATGCCACCGACAAAGAATTGTTGGCAGAGTCGCGCGCCGCTGAGCGTGAAAAGCTCAGGATCAGCCGCTTTGACATCGTCACGTCATTTTTTATGGCGTTGATTTTGTTCATCGGAACCTTCGTGTTGATGCTCTTTATCATCTGGCTGACTAGCCGATGGTCCTTCCCGCCGCAGCCGATTGCACCGATTATCGAAGATCCGGCTGGGCGGGGAGAAAATCCCGAGGGCTTCGAGCGAGATTTTGAACCGCCAGGGGCTGAGGAAGTCGAAGAGTTGATGGAGCCGACGTTACAGGACACGATCGAAGCAGTCACTGACGCTGTCAGTACTGTCGCCGCGGCACTGGTCACCAGCGACACGCAGGCTGTTGCAACCACTCAAGGCACAGGGGCAGGTGACAGTCGTCCGCCCGGCCCGATGGGCGAGGGTGCCGATATCATACCCCGATTCGAACGATGGCAGCTCAACTTTACTGCTCGAGATTTAAGGACGTACTCGACCCAACTGGACTTTTATAAAATCGAACTCGGTGCAATCGGCGGTTCGATTCAAGGGGTCGATGTCGCAAACAACCTAGCCAGTGGGCGTCCAAATAAGTATCGGATTGTAGATACCACCGCAGAGAAGCGACTCTATTTCATGTGGAGCACTCCGAGCCCGTTGATGCAGTTTGATCAGCAATTGCTACAGCAGGCATCGATACCATTACCCAATCGAAAAATGTTGAAGTTCATCCCGAAGGATCTGGAGAACCAGTTGGCCCAGCTCGAGTTGGAATACTCTACTTCCAAAGGTTATCCGTCAGTGACTCAGATCGCGAAAACAATTTTTGAGAGTAAGTCGGATGGCGGCGGGTACAAATTTGAGGTCACTAGCCAACGCTACCGAAAGGGCAAATGACGATGGCCATTTCGATGCAAGGTCAGGCCTCGCTACTCATTTAAATTTAAAATAATCCTCCAAGGCATTCCTGGTTACTGTTAAGGAACTCATCCCAGATGTTACTCGCTGCATCCTCCCTCTTCGACATCATCTCCACAACCACCTACGGTGCGTTAGCCGGCGTGGCATTGTGGGGTCTGTATTGCATTGTCATCGTTTGGACTCGAGTCAATCAAAAACGATTCAAGTCCGAGGAAGAACAAGATGTATTTGTTGACGATGTCGAACAAATGTTGCAAGCAGGTGATTTTGAAGGGGTCGCCGAATATTGCGACGGAGATCCGCGGGCGATACCGCAGATCGTTGAAATGGCTGCCGTTCATCGAGACATGGGCTACAAAAAGGCTCGGCAGTTCGTCGTAGATCGATTCCAACGCGATGTAATGTCTGATTTAGAGTATCGGCTAAGCTGGGTCAGCACCGTCATCAAGAGTGCCCCAATGATCGGGCTATTCGGAACGGTTTTCGGGATGATGGGAGCCTTTGAAACCTTGGCGACTGCCGAATCGGTTGAGCCGTCTGCATTGGCTGATGACATCAACATCGCGCTGCGAACAACCGCATGTGGATTGGCCATCGCAATCCCGCTCATGATTCTGGTTGCCAACGTCAATATTCGAATTGCCAAGATGGAAGATCTGGTCGGTGCTGGGTTAGCCAGGTTCATGGCGGCTTACCGCGAAGCGTTGGCAAAGTTACCGGGCGCACGCCGCTAGTCACTGATTTACCTTTTTGTTGAGCCAGCCAAATGAGCGACAACGTGACCGTTGATGAAGATGGCGAAGATGAGTTCACGCTACCACGAAAAAAGCGTGAAGACGATGAGATGGATATCACTCCAATGATTGATATCACATTCTTGCTGCTTATCTTTTTCATCGTTTGCTCGACGATGGATCCAACGAAGATTGGCACTATCCCGGAAGCCGATAATGGGCTAGCAATCGCGGCCAAGAATTCAGCGGTCATCTTTATTAACCCTGGTCCAGATGACAGTGTGATTTTATCGCGGTACGACGGTAGCGAGTTCAGTCGCGACGAAGACGATCAAGCCACAGAAATCATTGAATACATTACCAGCGAAATGGAAGTGACACGTGGGGAGAGCAAACGTCAAGTGATGTTGTTCGGTGACGGGCAAGTCAATGTAGGCCAGGTCACGAGAATCCAGAAAATCATCGGCGATGCTTTTGAAGATCTCGACTCTACTTACATCGCTGTGAAGGAGTTGTAGGGATGCCGATCCAAATTACTTGTGTTCAGTGTGGAGCTAAACGCCGCGTAAATGATCGCTTGGCGGGCCGCCGCGTACGATGTCCTGAATGCGACTCGGTTGTTCATGTGCCGGAATTAGAGGTTGGTCAAACGGCTCAGGCAAAATCGGAAATCGAGGTCAATCCGGTTGCAGTTGAAACCGTTGCGAGAACTCCTGCTCTCGACACGACGCCACTGTCAAGAAAGTCGGTCGTTTCGTCAAAAAGCACGTCGGAATCTCAGGTTGCGACTAAAAAAGAGATAGAAGAGGAAGATGAAAACGCTCTCGACCAAGTTCTGCCAAAGTCGAACCGGCCTGAAGAAGAAATGGATATGACACCCATGGTGGATGTCACCTTCCTGTTGCTAATTTTCTTCATGGTGACGGCAGCTTTTAGTATGCAGAAGTCGATTGAGATGCCACGACAGCAAACTGACTTGCCTAGTACATCGGTAGTGGAAGACGAACAAGATGAATTAGATGTCGTTGAATTGCAGGTTGATGAGTTCGGTGGATTCCTAGTGATGGCGCCTGACTGGGAGAGGGAAACACCAGGTAAACAAAATCTGATCACTGCATTGAAGGAAGCGATCGCAGTTGCGACGGCTGGAATGAAGCTCAAGATACAAGTCCATGAGTTGGCCAAGCTGGAATCGCTTGTCGATGCCATGGATGCTGGAACAATCGCTGGTTTTGCAGAATTGGAAGTGACTCAAGTGGAGGAGTTCTGATTCTTCACCGCTGCCCGTTCTGAACCGAATCTCAAAACTTTTCACTAGAAAGTATTGACACAATATGCTTGCAAACGAACTGATCAACCGACTAGAGCGACTGGGGTTGCTTGACCAGGAGATCATCGAGGCACTCCGTGAGCAGCTGGATCAGGGTGGTGCCCGCGTCACGCCTGAAGCCGTTGCAAAACTATTAGTTGATAATGGCCAGCTCACCCATTTCCAGGCAACCAAGTTGATTGGGGAATTGCGAAGCGGAGAGTACGAAGAGAATTTATCCTCCGGCGATGGAAGCGATTTGAATGCAGGACTGGATGACCTGGATCTCGTTCCTGAGGATGTCGATGAAGCGGTCGTCGTCGTCGAAGACGATGAGCCCGTTGAGGTGATGCCGGTTGAAGCGATGCCGGTTGAAGCGGTGCCGGTTGAAGCGATGCCGGTTGAAGCGATGCCGGTTGAAGCGGTAACCGTCGAAGGTGATGACGCCGAAGCACCCCAAAATCGCCCCGTCAGTCGCCGCAAAAAACCCGACCCGGAAAAGTCGGTGTGGGATTCGTTCAAAATTTATGGCTACGTTGGGATTATCGCCCTGCTCATGCTGATTGGTGCGGGGATCACATTTGTGCTGACGCGAGAAGATGCGGACGAATTTATCGCGAAGGCGAACGAATTTTATGATCAGCAAAATTATCAAGGTGCGCAGGATATGTACCTTAGTTATCTGGATCGATTTGGTGAGGAGAGTGAGTATGCATCGGTGGCAAAAACCCGCGTCACTATGACGGAGCTTTACAAAGCCGCTCAGTTCAAGCAGGAACCTTGGCGAGCGGTCGATTTGGCGAAAGAAAAGCTGCCATTGATTTCTGAAGAGAAGGGAATGAATGAAGAGCGGGACAATCTGTCCGCTTTACTGGTTGACATCGCTGCGAATCTTGCCGAGTCGGCTGGCCGAGCCAAAGAGACGGTTCGTAAACAAGAGCTGCTTGATAAATTGGATGAACATCGCGAACTGATGGAAAGTCCGTTCTATATGTCTGCAACAGCCAAGGTGAATTTGGAAAACCAAATCAAGGCAGTTGAAGAAGCTCGCGCACGTGTCCAGCGGGATATTAACCGGAACATTCGCCTAGATCAGGCCGAGGCTTCAATGCAGGCTTCGCTAGAGCGGAAAGAGACCAAGGAAACATACGATACTCGTAAAGAATTGTTGCGTGACTTTCCTGAGTTGCGTGATCATGAACGTTTGGTCACGCTCATCCGATCTGCCAGCAACATCCAGCAGACGCTAGTGAAGCCATCGGCAAAACTGCCAAAGACTATCTCGGGAGATGAAGCTAGCGATTCTTTGCGAACAATCGTGCTGACGGCTCAGCAGGGCCAAGCCGCTCCGGATCTTCGTGGTGAAACGATTTACATTCGGGCAGGGGGATCAGTGCTGGCGTTCGATGGCGAGAATGGAAGCCTTCGCTGGCGAAAGTATGTGGGCAATTCCAAGGACCTTCCGCCGGTACGGCTGGAGGATGGTGTTTTGCTCAGCGATTCGGCTTCGCTGGAAGTGCTGCGTTGCGGTGCGCTGGATGGGAAAGTGGCATGGCGTTCTCAGATAGGGGAGCAATTCCCCGAACCGATTACAGTTGGCGACGAAGTCTATGTTGCTGGTGAATCAGGAAGATTGATTTGCGTCGATGGGGTTTCAGGTGATGCCAAGTGGGCGACTCAAATTCCTCAAAGTTTGGACGTTGGGCCCGGTATCGATAGTCGTGCCGATCGGGCTTATCAAGTTGGTAATCACAGTAATCTGTATGTCCTGAATACCCGCGATGGTTCCTGCTTGGAAAGTTTCTACGTTGGCCATGACGAGGGCACGATCACTGTTCCTCCGGTTTCGTTGCTGGGGCATCTGTTTGTGATTGAAAACGCGACCAGCGACTTCGCCAATGTTCATATTCTGCGTTTGGACGAGTCGGGAGGTGGATTGAAGGTCGCCCAACCCTTGTTGCGATTAACAGGTAATGTTCGAGTGACACCCATTATCCAAGGTCGTCGTCTGATTGTGCTGACCGATCGTGGCGAAGTGAAGGTTTTGGATATCGAGCCAACTGCCGAGCGAGAACAAGTGACCGTCGCGGCAAGCCTGCCTGCCTTTTACGATCAGCCAACAGCAACGCAAATGGCTGTGGGACGCGCCCAGATGTGGATCACCGGCACGCGACTTGGAAGATATGAGCTGCAGATCAATACTGGACGAGTGATTCGTGACTGGAGTATCCACGAGTTGGATACGTTTATCAGTCAGCCGTATGCGACCGATGACGCACTCGTGCACGCCCGTATGTTGCGAGACACGTCTGCCATCCGGGTGACCGCGGCGAATCCTAAGACGGGAGAAGAAATTTGGCGAACTGACGTTGGTGTTCCCGTGTCTGCAATGACCCGCGCGCCGGAGGAGAACGGACTGCATGTGGTCACGAGTCAAGCGGCATTGTTTGATTTGGACGGTGAAGCAATCAACGGTGGATCAACGACGGGGCCGATCGAGAATCCAGGTGATCAATCGGTAGCGATTCGCTTTGAGGATCCAATTGCGATTGATGATGAGCGTTTTATTCTGATTAATGCGGTAGATGGCAGAACAACCATGGTTTACGAACCACAGCGACCGAGCCAGAAATTGCGAAAAGTGAGGTTGCAGTTGTCGTCCGGCCGGCCGAGTGGCGGCGCGCTGGTTGCTGGTGGGGGACTGGTCTTACCGCTTGATACAGGACGCGTTGTTTTGATGCAGTGGCGAAACGGCTCGATGCTTGGAGCACCGTTTCAACCCGCAAGTGACCCGGTTGGATCTGTCCGATGGACACGACCGTTGGCGTTGCCTGATGATTCGGGACAGGTCGTCTTAGCGGATAGTCGTAAGAAAATTTATCGGCTTCGGATTGCGGAACAAATTCGAGAACTGTCGTCCAAGGAGATAGAGTTTGAATTGCTCGGACCGGCTGCGGCTGTAGGCTCTACGATGATCGCCACCGCCAAGGGGCCGTCGTCTGACTTCGTAATCGGTTATGACATGGCAACGCTTGATAAGAGTTTTCAGAATCTGCTTCAAGGTCGAGTGGTTTGGGGACCAATTGAAGCTGGCGATCAAAGTTTGATTCAGACAAATGATTCTATCCTGCGAGGTATCGCGGCGGATGGAGGTGAGACATTCCAGGTCGAGCTGCCAGTTGGAAGACCAGTTGGAAAGCCGCTGTTACACGAGGGCAAATTGATTTTATCGGGCTCAACAGGGTGGATTGTCGTCATTGATCCAGCGGCGGGGAAGGTCGTTGGTAGCAGCAATCTGGGGCAACCTCTCTCGGCGACACCTTACTTGTTGAATGACCGCTTAATGGTGCCCGGTGCCGAAGGTGTGGTCTATGACGCTGATATTCCGGCCAACTGAGTTTTGAGATTCATGCGGATTCGTACTGTGAACCAATCGTTATTTCGCGGCACCCTCGTCGGCGCTTTCCTGCTCGGACTGTTATGTCCGATAGGGCGGTTTTGCCAGACCGCGTCGGCTCAAGCCGTGCTGAGTTACGCCCAGACAGGGACACCTCCTGACCCTGGCTTGGATCTGTTGCAGGAAGAACCTCACGACATTTTGTTCTTCACCGCGAAGTCTGGTGGCGGTTGGGCAAAGGTCTTGCTGCTAGATTTTCCGGGGCGAACACCACCATCGACTGATCGAAGAACAGGATCGTTGAAAATCCAAGTACTTGGGATTGAGGGTAAAGAATTTGCCGTACGGTGGAGTGATATTGAGCGGCTTTGGCTTTGGGAGATCCGACTGGAAGAGGAAACAAAAAAGCGTTTAGCAGAGGGCGTTTTTGTTGGCGCTTATCCATTCTTATCCGTCTTGATTCGAGACTACCCGAATCGACCCGGTTTAAGAGATCTACGGACCGATTTTTTGTGGAAGGATGCGGCCGCACGGTTCAAGCGTGGGGAAGTGGCACCAACCCTTGCGATGTTAGAAGAATTGCGACGGTATGCTCCTGAATTTAAACGGTCGCAGGTTCTCCGAGTCATCGAAGAGGTGACTGATCGCTTGATGGCAGATCTCGTCGAGAAACGTGAGTTAGATCGCGCGCAACAGATGTTGGCTCGCTTGGAAAAAGATTATCAAGCAGAAAAGCTCGCCTCGGTCGAAAAGTGGAATTTGGCGTTCCTGAAAATGGCGGAAGAGAAGAGGCAGCAGGCCATCGAGGCGCGGGACCGAGAGGACTATCGTGCCGCTCGTGAACTCGCTCGTGAAAGTGTTTACCTCAAACCTGATATTGCTGGGGGGCAGGAGTTGATTCGTGAAATCGACGCCATTTATCCCCTGGTGAACGTCGGTGTATTGCAGTCGGCAACCCTGTTAGATCCCACGCGAATTGATAATTGGGGGGCTCGTCGTTCAGGACGTTTGATTTTTCGAACGTTGTTTGAGATGGACGGTGCCGGCCCGGAGGGGGGTGAATATGATTTCATTTTTGGCGACGTGGAGATGACGCCGGATCGAATGCAATTCGACTTGAAGCTCAATCTGAATCAATTGGAGCCACCACTAGACCAAGTGCAAGGCTACTTCATAGCGGATGTGCTCGCCTCTCGAGCACAGCCGACATCAGCTAGTTACTTCGCTCCATGGGCGTCCGCAGTCAATACCATTGCGTTGGAGGGGCCGCAGCAAATCACCTTCAATTTGCGTCGACCCAACGTCTTGCCAATTGCTTTATTGCAAGTGCCAGTCGATGGCAGTTGGTTCGGTGGTGCACCTGGTTCGCCAACCGGTGATTACCGAAGGGATGTTGTTGAAGACGACCTGGTTCGATACGTACTCACTGGCGAACCAGAAACACCGGCTCAACCTCGCGAGATTGTCGAAATTCGCTCGGAATCGGCGGCTGATTCGGTGAGCAAGTTGCTACAGGGACGCGTCGATGTCTTGGACCAATTGTTTCCCGCTGACGCAGTTCGCTTGAGCAAGAGCAAGTCCATCAAGGTCGTCAACTATCCCTTGCCGACAGTCCATATGTTGGTGCCCTGTTCAGATCATCCGTTCCTTGCGGAAAGAACATTCCGGCGAGCACTGCTCTATGGAGTCAATCGCCAGGATATCTTGCAAGGCGAATTGCTTGAGAATCTCGAGTCGGAAGGCTGCCGGGTTTTGTCTGGGCCATTCCCGGCGGGGTTGGAACTGAATGATCCACTTGGCTACGCCTATGACATGAGCATCGAGCCCCGTCGGTACGAACCGCCGTTGGCAAAGTTGTTGTTGACCTTGAACGAGAAGCAGATGAAGTCGATGTCGCAGCGTCGAAAAGAAGAGATGCCCAAGATGACGCCGATTCGCTTGGCCTTCCCGCCTGACAATCTTTCGCGAGTTTCCTGCGAGGCAATTCGCAGTCAATGGGAGTTGCTCGATTTGGAGGTGCAACTGGTCGAGATGGCTGTTGGGCAAACATTTCCCGAGCCCGATGAGGACATCGCTGACATCGTCTATGTTGCAGCGGCGGTTTGGGAACCAGTGCTGGATGCTCGTCGAATTCTCGGGCCTGAGGGATTAGCGGGCAGTGAGGATCAATTGGTTGGTTTGGGGCTGCGGCGATTAGAAGAGGCTCGGAATTGGAGGGAAGTGCGAGATCGATTGCTCGATTTGCACGCTATCACGCACCATGAATTACCAGTCTTGCCACTTTGGCAAATGGTGGATTCGTACGCTTATCGGCGGGATTTGATTGGCGTAGGAAGTGATATCGTTTCGCTTTATCAGAACGCTGGAAAATGGCGGTTGGGACAATGATGCGTTGGTCGATTTGCCTGTTGTTTTCGTTCAGTCTGACGCTGGTGCTGCCGGCGCAGGATGGCGGTTCCGATAAGCCGGCGGAAAACACGCAGGCGGATGCGGCGGTGGGGGCAGATGCCGCGGCAACCGAAGATGGGGAAGCGAAGGTCGAGGTTCCTTGGGACTATTCGCCTTATCGCGTGCTGTTGTGGTTGGTTACCGATGACGGGAAGCTAAAAAAGTCGGTGATCGAACAACCGTTACGTGATTTGTTAGACCGAGATTTTTCGGCGGTTTGGCGGCTCGATGTGATGGACGCACCACCTCCGGTGGCCTTTGCGATTCAACGCGATCTGGATCAAATCAGTTACGGAACCTTGACTGCCTCTGATCCCGTTTTGGCAGTTAAGCGGGAACATCCCGATGCGGTGCGCATCCGCTCGGCTAAGAATGTTGGGCAATATGTGGAAAATGTCTATGGTACGCAGCAGCGGATCGATGACGTATTGGCTCGCGCCGAAGCGGTTGGCGATGACGGGATGTTAGAGGTAAAGAAAACTCTCAAGGCCGTTGATGGTGATGCATTGTCAGTTGTCGATATGTGGGCTGATGAAGATACCGAAGCGATCTTGGTTTCACGAGGATTGGCTGAGCAGCTGACTGATCCAAAGGCGAAACTGATCACTCCAGAGATTAGCGAAATGGTTGGAGAATCTATCTCGCAATACGACAAGGTTGTGATTGCCTATATCGAAAGTGATCGTGTCCCTTCCAAGGTGACCGCGATCGAATTCGATGTATTGATGCGACATTTTGGCCCTCCGGTTCATCGTCAATCACTCTCTCGCAAGACTATTGTCTCGAAGGTCAGCGAGGTTGTCACGCAAGCGTTTCGGCCAGTCGTTCGAATCGAGAATGCTGGCCAAAGAAGCGCTGTCGGATTGCTGCGCGCGGGTGGTCTGATTGTGAATCCAGAGTCGCCCGCCAATGTTCGTGTTAGCGATACGTTGGAACCGATGACACGTAAGAACGATCGAAATGGCAACCCGATTCTGATCGGGCCGCTTGGCTGGGCATTTTTATCTGTTGATGAGATCGAAGGTCGGAACATAAAGATGGATTTTTATGCGGGTCGAGCGGGAGGATTGCAGGGCCGAAAGAATAACCGAACGTTCCGAATGGCACTCAAGGTGCGACCGCAGGGTGAGTCCACCTTGCTCAGGTTGCATTTGCAGCGAAAACCTGATTTCCCGCTGATCGGCTATGAGATCTACGAGAAGGAACTAAAGTCAAGCTCCATGACGTTTGTTGGCCGTACCGATTGGGATGGGCGTTTAAGAATCGACAGATCTGATCGCCCGTTTAGATTGCTATACGTCAAGAACGGCGGAGCTGTTTTAGCGAGGCTTCCCTTGGTGCCTGGGCTTTATCCCACCCAGATAGCGGATCTTTCGGGTGATGACGTGCGACTGCAAGCAGAGGCTTATATCCGTGGTGTACAAAACTCAATTGTTGATCTGATTGCGATCAGGGAACTGTTTAAAGCAAGGATTCGACTCCGGCTCGAGCGTGGAGAGGCGGACAAGGCGGAGGTTTTGATGGAGGCGTTGCGGGGGCAACCGAGCAACGAAGAGCTGGCCAGCGACATGGGGCGCCGCCAAACCGATTTTCTTGGTGCTTTGACCGGCGGTAGTAATGCGAATCAGCGTCGAAAAGTTGATGAAATGTTCACGACGACGCGTGAACTCCTGTCGAAGCACATCAACCCTAAGATGGTTCGCGAGCTCGAAGCTTTATTGATCAAGGCCAACGAAAATGGGGGCAAGCTGCCGCCGGAACCGGATGTAGCGGACGAATGATTACCGAGGTTACTGAAATTCACCTCTCGACTGCGGCATTCCGAAAAAACGACGGAGCTATTTTTTCCGCCAACTTGGCTTCTTTCGCCGCGAGTTTTCGTGGTGGGTGATAATGTTGAACGTGGCATCTCGACCCGACAGCTTTCGACCATTCGGCCGATTAGTGGGGCGGACGACTTTCGCCCGTAGTCGATTCTCCGCCTCCCGAAACTCGTCATTCAATTCAAATTCGACCCATAACCCTGGATCAGGTCTTGGTATCGGCTGAGTCGATTTTTGGGCCTCTGGGATTTCCCAAACGCTGGTGTGAAAGAAAACATCTTCACGGAAATCCTCTCCATCGATGAATCCGTATTTGCCTTCTGCATCGATGAAGGTGATTTTTCCTAAGCGTCTTCGCTGAATGCGGAATCGCTTTTCAGGGGATGGGGAATCCTCGGAGTGTGACACGAAGGGCTCGCTAGGCAATAAGAGGGGCCCGCTTTAGTTCAAATCAGCGGCCTGAGGAATTTCTTTAACACCAATCCACCTCGCCAGGGAACCGGATGTAGCTTGTCGGATGATCCTAGGCCACATCTCCGGAGCAGGTGAAAAGACAGTCTCCGCCGTGGCGGGGAGAATATGCCAATATCCCTGATCCATCTCTTCTCGCAGTTGATCTATTTCCCAGCCGAGATGACCAACGATCAGTCGACACGGGCCCTCGTGCTCGCGAACGAGATGCTCGAGCAAGTGTTTTTGGGCGGCGAGGTAGATGCCCTGACCGGTCTCTACATCACCATATTGGCGGATCGGGTGCACTGCCACAACAGGGCCTGATAAAGGCCCTCCGAAGTGGAGTACGTTCCAAGGGGTGGGATTGCCTAGGTCATTGTCGGCTTGAGAACGACTTTCGGTGCGTTGATTGCCCGGTTTCCTTGTGCGGCTCACAAGGCTTTCTTTAGCGTCGAAAGCTGATTTTTTCTGATGGGATGACTCCCCAATCATCATATCGATCGCTTCGGGAGTGGGTTTGAGCGGTCGATTCAACATGACACCGATTAAGTCGTTTTCGTCATGATGAACGATGAGGCATACCCCACCGGTGTACATCGGATCGGTGACGAGGGACGAGGCAACTAGCAATTGTCCAGTCAGAGAGTGAACCATTCAACGCTTCAATATCGAGGTCTGTCAGGTTGGCACATAGCCCTTGACGTTCTACAAGTAAGTGGCAAGTTGCGGGCCAATCGCCCGGTTACTTTTGTTTCTTACGCCCTTTCTTCTAGGAAACCGCAAAACCGATGACAATTCAACACATGCGTAAGACGTACACAATGGGTGGACTCAATGAACAGGACGTTGATTCTGATCCAATGGTTCAGTTTCAAGCTTGGTTTGATGAGGCGAATCAACCCGATCTACCGGATTGGTTCGAGGTCAACGCAATGACCCTGTCGACGACAGATGCCGCCGGTCGTGTCAGTTCTCGGGTTGTTCTCTTGAAGGGTTTGGACGTGAGCGGAAAATTGATGTTTTTCACCAATTATCAGTCCGACAAGGCCAAGCAGATCGAAGCCAACCCTCATGTCAGCCTCTGCTTTTTTTGGCCTCATCTGGAACGACAAGTCCGATTGAATGGTCAAGCAAAAAAGACGAGTCGACAGCAGTCGCAAGAGTATTTTCACAATCGGCCGCGGGAAAGCCAGTTAGGAGCCCATGCCAGTGGGCAGTCTGCTGTGATCGCAAGCCGTGAGATACTGGATAACGGGTTTCACGAAATCGAATCGCAGTTTGCTGGGACAGACGTGGCGTGCCCTGAGCATTGGGGTGGCTACGAGATTGAACCTGAGAGAATCGAGTTCTGGCAAGGAAGGACAGGACGCCTTCACGATCGCATTTGTTATCGGCAGGTCGCCGAGGGATGGGAGATTGTTCGCTTGGCACCGTAGCGCATCGTTAGCATGCAAGTTTGTTATTAGCTAAAGCATGTCGATCGGATCGATATCGACGACATACAACACTTCATCTTTTTCGGGAATCGTAAACGACTCGGTAGCGCGTCGAATTGTTTCACCCAGATGTTGTGAGTTGACCGACTGCACCAGTAGGTGGTAGCGAAATTTACCCCGTAACTTTGCGATCGGTGGCGGTGCAGGGCCGAGAATTCGAACTTCGAATCCGAGCGAGTTGCGAGCTGCCTCGAGCCTGCTTCGAATGGTTTCAGCAACCGTTTCGGTGGTTTCGTCGAGAGATCCGCGGACAATGATTCGACCGACGCTACCCAGCGGTGGGTAATGGAACTTACGACGCATCGCCATCTCGCCTTTCGCAAAAGACTCGTAGTCGTGTCTCGCGGCTGCTTGGATGGCCGGATGTTCCGGCGAGAATGTTTGCACGATCACGCGTCCACCACGATCTCCGCGACCGGTTCGTCCGGCGACCTGGGTGACGAGCTGAAAAGTTCTTTCAGCTGCTCGGAAATCGGGGAAATGAAGTGCCGAGTCTGCATTGATGACTCCGACCAGCAACACATTTGGAAAATCGAGTCCTTTGGCGATCATTTGAGTTCCCAGTAGGACATCGACCTCGCCTCCGCGGAATGCCGCGAGCACCTTCTGGTGACTCCCCGGACGTCGCATGGTGTCACTGTCCATGCGAGCAACGCGAGCATTTGGGAATCTCGCTTTGACTTCGACTTCCAACCGTTGTGTACCAAGTCCACCATACCGACTTCCATCGAAGCGGCACTCCGGGCACCAAGGGGGGGTAGCGATTGTGAAATCACAATAGTGACAAACTGCTTTTCCACCATCACGATGGTGCGTTAATGGCATGTCGCAGTCGGGGCAAGAGACGACGTGGCCACAAGCGGGGCATTGGATGGTCGTGGCGAAGCCGCGGCGATTCAGAAGCAGAATGACTTGCCCTTTGTCTTGAAGGGCAAGTTGAACGGCTTGGTGCAGGGGACGGCTGATTGCACCCGATGTGCGGTCGTCACGGACACGCAGATCGACTAACTGGACCTCAGGCATTGGCCGATCGTTGACCCGTTGTGGCAGCGCTATTAATTCGGCGTGACCTGTCTGGGTGGCATGCCATGATTCGAGTGACGGTGTGGCGGAACCGAGAATCAAAGGAATGCCGAGAGAGTTTGCTCGTGCATGGGCGACGCGGCGAGCGTGGTAGCGAGGTTGCGTGTCTTGTTTAAAGGAAGCATCGTGCTCTTCGTCCAGGATGATCAGGCCCAAACGGGGCAGGGGAGCGAAGACGGCGCTGCGGGGGCCAACGACGACTTGGACCTCGCCTTGCCTGATGCGTTGCCATTGAAAGTGCCGTTCGGCCGGGGTCATTTGACTGTGCAAAACAGCGACTGATCGAAACCGACGTTCGAACCTTCCACGTGTTTGAGGTGTAAGGCTGATTTCGGGCACCAACACGATCGCGCTACGGCCGAATTTTACGAGATGTTCGATCGCGCGGATATAGACTTCTGTCTTTCCACTGCCGGTAACGCCGTGCAGTACGAGTGTTTGACTCTTACCGGAGTCAATCGATTCGACGATTCGCTTCAGCGCATGGGCTTGGTCTTCAGTGAGCACCAAGTTTTTTTCGGTCTCGCCATCACTTAGCTGCCAGCGTGTTGACGTGGAATTCGATAGTTCACGTCGGACGTCTGTGCTGAGTAAACCTTTTTTTTGCAGCTGCCGAATCGGAGCCTGTGTACATTGAGCCTCGACCATCAGCTGATTGGCTGTGAGCGGGCGATCAGCCGCGAGTAATAATTGTGCAACAGCTTTTTGTTTCGAGGGTAATGATTCAAGAATTGTGTTGGAACGCAGTGAGAGATCCGGGAGATAATAAGTTCGTTGCCGGGTTCCAGCGAGCGAACGCACGCTTGAGGGAACTAGGGTGTCGAAGACTTGCCCAGCAGGAGCCTGGTAGTAGTGACTCATCCAAAGCACTAATCGCAGCAGAGGCGGATCACATAGAGGTTCGTCATCAATGATTTCCGCGATGTCTCGAAGTGACCTCTGAGCGGCTGATCCCAATTTCGTTTCAATGCACCACCCGGTGATTGGTTTACGGCGTTTTCCGAGTGGTACCCGCACACGCATCGCGGGTTTTAATTCTTCTCGCAGGATGTCGGGGATTCGATAATCGTAGGGGCCGTAAGGTGCTTCGCTGAAGACCACGGTGGCAATCGCGACATCGTCGGCAGCAGCTAATTCCCAAGGTGGTGGCTCTGTCTCGAAAAGTTCTACCTGGTGAGATGTGCCGGGCGAGGAGGCCGGTTGAATCGGATTCGTGTCCCCCGGATGGGAAAGATTATTATCCGTTCGGTCCGCGCGCTCATTCGAGGATTCTTCTGGCAGCGGCATGAATCGATGCAGAGTGAAGTGAAATAGGGGATGCCCAACACGTTCTGTCAACATAGTGGATGAGCGGGCTGGTTGAATCGGGGATTGCGAAAACAATTCAAGAAGCGTCAAATCAATCGCTGTGCATCCTATTGCAGAACTGGGACACGTCTGGTCCGATGCTCGGGTTGTGCAGGTCCACAAGTGCGAGAAGCATTTTGATGAAAAAAATGGGAGTTTTCGGCGGATCTTTTGATCCGATACATTTTGGGCATCTATGGATCGCTGAGGCCGCCAAGGAAGATTTGGGCTTGGATGAAATCCGGTGGATTCCAGCTGCCCAATCGCCCCTAAAATCGAATCAACCGCTCGCTTCAGGCGAAGACCGAATGGCGATGATACGGCTGGCTCTATCGGATTGTGTTGGCCACGTGATCGACGATCGAGAAGTGCGCCGGGGTGATGTGAGCTATACCGTCGAGACACTTTTGGAGCTTAAAGATGAGTATCCGGATACAACGCTCTGGCTCCTGATTGGTAGCGACTCGCTCCATTCCATTCCGGAATGGCGTGAGCCCGAGCGATTGTTGCAGTTAGCGCGGTTGGCGGTGGTGCAGCGTGGTGGAGATCCGGAGTTGGATTTCTCGGTGCTGGAGGGACTTGCATCGAATGAACGCTTGGAGCAATTACAAAGCGATGTAATTCAAACTCCCCTGATCGAGCTTTCCAGTAGCGAGTTACGGGGAAGAATTGTCGGCGACCGCAGCATCCGCTTTCGCACACCAAGAGCGGTCGAAGCACTCATCAAGGATCGAAAACTGTACAGAGATTTAGACTGAAACAGTCTCATGAAACAAGTCTCGTGTCATATCCGGGGGGCGACGTTCCAGCAGCCCACCATATAGTGATTACCGCGGCTCGAGTGGATTTTCCTTGAGGCGTGATCGATAATCTGAGACTCATCCGCCGTACGCAGCGAGTGAAGCACCGATCGTCTTTGTACTGGCTAAGATCCACGCAGTGCGTCGGCGATTCGAGTCGTTTCAGTGACCAGTAACTCGAGCCGCTCTTGGATTGTTTCGTCTGTTAAGAAATCGCCCTCAAAACAATCCCCGGTGGCGTAGATAAAACGCGGAACGACCAAACATCGAAAATCGAGCATCAGGCTATTAGCCAGCCCCATAGCAGACATGTAACTGGTCTGACCGCCAGCCGCCAGCATCAGGCCGACCACTTTACCGGTCCAGGCTCGACCGGTTAATTCAACCGCGTTTTTTGCGGAAGCATTGACGTCGTAATTGTAAATTGGCGATGCCATCAAAATGGCGTCCGCAGACTCAACCAACTCACCCAAGCGTTTCGCATTGGGATCTCCGTAGGCGGTTGATCCATCGCATAGAGGCAATGTCGATTCCGCGAGGTCGAATAATTCAACCTTTCGTTGCAAGGCGGTCAAATGCTCCACGCACGTTCTGGCCAAAATTCGGCTTCGGCTGGTGGGATGAAGACTTGAGCTAATAACTAGGATCATGGGCGGAATCCATCCGCAGTGGGGCGAACAAGGAATGCGTCAGACGCAATGCTCGCAGAGATCGCACGAAATGTCGAGCCGATGAAGCCGGCTTTCACCAGGAACCGCTGAATTCTTCTCCATCGATACCCAAGCGGTTCTTTAAAATATTGAACTGTTCATAAAGCCGTTCGCTGCTGCTATGGACATGCTCAGCCTCCGTAATGAACTCCATGTTCTCGTTCGGATAAACGTCGTGGTCGATCAGGATCTGCTGGAACGGATCCAAAGGCTTGCCATAGGCGATGAGTAATTTGTGCTCATCTAGTTGAACTTCCTGTTGCTTGGTGGGGTTGATTACGGCGATCCCGGTACAACCATCGTTCAGCAAAACGTCTTCGTACTCCCAGAGGATACTTTTCAATACCGGCATATCGATGTGTTCACGGTAGAGGTCCTGGTGGTCTCCGCCAGCGCGGTGGCTAGTTTCCAAAACGACATCGACGACTGGACCAAGTGGTTCGATCATCTCCAAGAATAGGTCCATCAACAAGTGACGCGTTGCAGCGGCCATGATGACCGGTGTTTTGGAACCGTTTGTTTCGTCCACATACTCGTCAAATCGAAATCCCTGTTGGGGAACGACTTGCAAATCGTAAGACGGTCGGATCGCATCAGTAAGGTCGAATACCCCGTAGGTGTCGATCCCCATATGGACTTGAAGCTCGTCGTCTGAAAGAGTTTCAAAGCTGCCGTTGGAGACACCACGACGGGAGTCTTCGCCAATTCCACTTCGAAGGATTCGTTTAAGAAAACCCATTTCGATTTCGACCTTTGACGCTGGTAGATGTCGGTAGTGGCGATTGCCACGGATTCCAATCGCCCAAGTGGATGATTGACTACACCCAACGCTAGGTCATGTGAGTCTGGAAACCCGGTCTCTGTTTGCCGGTTCACAGGTTCGCTAAAAATGCAGCTGTCAGAGTTTGTAAAGATGTCGCAGAAAGAATCTTCGCTACAGTCGGACCTGCCAATATTGTTGAAAAAAAGATCTGACGGTTGCGTTTTATCCACGTTTGGAGTGGATCGTCCACATCTGAGTGCGGGCTTGGAAAGCTGGAGTGAAGCGAGACTTAGGTTACCGACATAGTCCTAGTCATTTCTGCCAGCCGCACTCAGGTCTAGCTGATTGCACTTAGGTCTAGCTGATTGCACTTAGGTGTTCAGCGACTGCTGCGAGTAACGGATCAATCGTTTGGGATTGGATTTGGTGCGGAGGGGACCATAAGAACCAGCTTGCGGATTCGTGCTCGGTGATTTTGAGATCCGGTTTTTCGCGGAGATAGCCCAGAAAATACCGTACTTGCTTCTGAAATATCGCTTCACGCAGGTGTCCGTATTGAACTGGGTAGAAAAGTTCGAAAGAAAAGTCAGGATCGAGTCGAATTTGCTTCGCAGTAATGCCGGTCTCTTCCTCAGTCTCCCGTAATGCCGTTTCGCGGAAAGATTCTCCTGCTTCGCAGTGACCTTTCGGTAAATCCCACCGTTCATGATGTCGCATGAGTAGAAAACTCTGTTTCCCTGCATCTCGATGAATCAGCAGGATTCCAGCGGCTCTTACCCGATTGCCTGGTTCGATATTCATGAGGGCGTTTGCGGCTTACCGACTTGTCGATTGACAACCATTCCATACGATGAAGGCCCCGCAGACGGTCGGGTCATAAAGAACTACGCCTAACGGGCATACCGATATGAAAATCTACACGCGAACTGGTGATATGGGCAGTACGGGCCTATTTGGTGGCCCTCGTGTCCCTAAAGATGATGCCCGAATCGAAGCGTACGGGACGGTGGATGAGTTGAATGCCTCGATTGGAGTCGCTCGTAGCGCTGGGGTGAGTGAAGTGATTGATTCCCAGCTCTGTCAGATTCAAAACGAGTTATTCTCGATCGGCGCAGAATTGGCAACTCCCAATCCAGATGACCATGGCACGAGGTTGATCGGACCGCCTCACGTAGAGCGTCTAGAAGGTTGGATTGATCAACATGAAAGTAGTTTGCCCCCGCTGAAACACTTTATTTTACCCGCAGGGAGCGGCGCTTGTTCGGCATTGCATTTGACTCGAGGGATTTGCCGGCGGGCGGAGCGGCGTGTCGTCACTTTGGCGGGGAATTCTGACTCGAGTGTTTCGGAAATGCTGGTCGTCTACCTTAATCGCTTGAGCGACTTGTTGTTCGTTTTGTCTCGAGTCTGCAACCAACAGGCGGATCAGCCGGAAGTCATCTGGGTACGACCCGAGCTGTAAATAGGATAGTCGAAGGAGGCACGGGAAGCGGCGCCGTAATCGGCAAACGGGGCAGCAAGGCGGGTTCCAGCATCCGTAGGCGGATTTAGTGCCGCTGGTGGACCCCCCGTTTTTTTAGTTTTCAACAGCTTGGCGGCGGTCCGCGCACAGAACAAACGATGCTACAATCATAGCTAGGCGTATGGCCTGCTGAAACGTTTCCGCGTGAGGTAAAATCGTGAAAAAAGTCGAAGCCATCGTACGACACTTTAAGTTAGAAGACGTCAAAAATGCCCTGACCGATCAGGGAATCCACGGCATGACGGTCAGCGAAGTACGAGGGTTTGGCCGGCAAAAAGGTCACACAGAGATCTATCGCGGGACAGAATACGCGATCGATTTTGTGCCGAAGGTCAAAATCGAAGTCATTTGCACCGATGACAATTTGCAAATGGTGATTGATACAGTCTTGCAGACTGCGCAAACCGGGCAGATCGGCGACGGAAAGATTTTTGTCACAAGTCTTGAAGACTCGATCCGTATCCGAACTGGTGAGCGGGGTGAGGAAGCTCTTTAGCTTTCATCTGCCCACGTTCGAGAATTTTATTCCGCAACAAGCAGCGGCGATGCAAGGCAGGTTGAGAGATCGTTTGGCCATGGAGAAGGTCGAAATTCCACTGAGTCAATGACAAAACCTGGGTATCGGCAAGAGGAAGCGGCACAAGAGTATTCGCGCGGTCTTACGCACTCACACCTATTCTAAAATCGGTTTCGCCGGTGACTTTGCCGTTGAATCTTGACTGGCTTACGATTGTTCTAAGGTGAGTGCACACCATGTCAATGCGACCGATCGTTCTCCGGTGCCGTGAGGTGCTTGGCGAAGGCCGGGCCAAGGCGAGAGAACAGCATGATTCAGGTACACCTGCGATGCAGGTCAGTACTTTGATCGCGAATCTCTATGATGACGTTGTGCTGGATATTTGGAATCAGGCGATTCGTGAACACGCGACGGATGAGCGACTGGCTGATTTGTCGCTAGTCGCACATGGTGGATTCGGTCGTCGTGATTTGGCGCCGTATTCAGATGCTGATCTGATGTTGTTATCCACCCGCCGATCGGAGGGTCTGGCGAATCAGTTTGCGGGCAACTTGACTCGTGACTTGGGTGATTCGGGAATCGTGCCAGGGTTGTCGATTCGCCTGCCTGACGAAGCTTGCCGGCGAGCAT
>JAYZAR010000050.1:0-4091 GCA_036339635.1 Planctomycetota bacterium
TTTCGCTCTTCTGTGATGTCGTCTCAAATCGGCTGTTTCAAAACCGGTCAAAAGTTCCGTTTCGCAACACTTTATTGCCTTAGAAACAGCAATATTAGACACTTGCGATGGTAGGATGGAACATGGAACAGATCCCGAACCGCCAGGTCGAATGAGGACTGGAATTGCCTCTGATGAAGACGCGATTTTGAGCGACCATCGGCGGAATCGATGTACAGAAAAATGATGTGAGATTCTAAGGCGGCAGAACGGCGAGGCATTTGCAATGGCGGATTCGGGGGGTTCAGCATCACCGCACACGCTCATGCGATTGTCGGATGTGAATCGCACTTTTCAGCTCGGTGAGCTGGCTATTGAAGTGCTCCGAGGCATTTCGCTAGAGATTCTGACCGGCGAATTCTTGGCGATTCTGGGTCCCAGCGGTTCTGGAAAGACGACGCTATTGAATCTGATAGGTGGCATGGACCGACCGACATCAGGAAGCGTTACCTTTGATGGCCTGGAGCTCTCTTCGGCAGACAACAGGATGCTGACGGAATATCGCCGGAATCAAATCGGTTTCATCTTCCAGTTTTTTAACCTTGTCCCCAATCTGACCGCGATTGAAAACGTGGCGGTTGCGACGGAGATTTGTGATCATCCTCGAGACGCAGACGAAGAGCTGGCTCGAGTCGAACTCACTGACCGCCGCGACCACTTTCCAGCTCAGTTATCCGGTGGCGAGCAACAGCGAGTGGCGATCGCTCGCGCCATTGCCAAGGACCCGAAATTGCTCCTTTGTGATGAGCCGACGGGATCATTGGATTTGGAGACGGGTCGTCGAGTGCTTCGTTTATTGGTGGATTTGACGCGTGATTTGAACAAGACCGTGGTGGTGATCACTCACAATACCGCGATTGCTGATGTCGCTGATCGCGTCGTTCATCTCGGTTCCGGACGTATTCGCGAAATCATTACGAATGCATCTCCGCGGGTTCCCGAGGAGGTGTCGTGGTGACGATGCTACGAAAAATGTCATTGAGGCAGCTTCGACAAGAAGGGCTGTTGTTATTGGCGATCGCCGGGATCATGGTGATCGGCACCACCGTCTTTGTGGCATTGCAGTCATCCCATCAGAATTTGAAGCGTGCACAGCGGGAATACTATCAGCGCACGCAGCTCGCTGATTTTTGGATCCGCGTCAAGAAGGCGCCCAATTCGACATTGGAGGAGATCCGAGGTTTGCCGGGCGTTCGTGATGTTGAAGCTCGGATTAAACACTTTGCGACGGCTGATATCACGGGCGCCGTTCGACCTCTCAATTGTCTGGTGCTATCGCTCCCTGATCGACCGCGCCCTCACCTCAATGACATCGTCATCCGGCAAGGTGGTTACTTTTCCGAATTACGAGCAAATGAAGTGATTGTGATCGACCAGTTTGCCCGAGCGCATGATATCCGAACCGGGCAATGGATCGAATTAAATCTGAACCAGCGCAAACAGCAATTGTTGGTGGTGGGAACTGCCATCAGCTCTGAATTCACCTATTTACTTGGACCGGGCACGGTTGTCCCAGATCCAGGTCAATTTGGGGTGTTTTTCGTCAAGCGATCTTTTGCGGAAGACGTTTTTGATTTCAACGGCGCCGCGAATGAATTTGTGGGACGCTGGAGTTCCTCTAACCCGGCCCTTCAAAAAATCTGGCTGGCTCAAATTGAGTCGCGGTTGTCTGGGGCCGGTGTCTTATCGACCACACCGCGCGATCGACAGACGTCGCATCAGTTTTTGGACGGCGAAATCAAAGGCCTGGGCGCGGTTGCAACGGTCCTGCCTACGATTTTCCTGGTAGCGGCTGCATTGATACTCAACGTATTAATGACTCGGATTGCTCGCAAGCAGCGGCAAGTCGTGGGAACATTGAAGGCGCTGGGGTATTCCGACTCACAAGTGTTCTGGCATTTCCTCACGCTAGCGCTGGTTGTGGGCGTGTTTGCCGGATTAGCAGGGAGCCTCTTGGGATACGCTGCATCCTGTGGCATGGCGGTTCTCTATCGTAGTTTCTTTGAATTCCCGGAACTTAACGCGGGCGTCTATTTCTATGCCTACGCGATTGTCATCTCACTCAGCTTGATTTGTGCGATCGCCGGCAGTGCTCGAGGCGCTCGATCGCTCTATCGACTTGCTCCGGCCGAAGCGATGCGTCCTGAGCCGCCACGAAGCGGAGGCGCAATCTACATTGAGCGAATTCGTTTGATCTGGGATCGGCTTTCCACCGCATGGCGATTAGCCATTCGCGGCGTTATCCGACAACGGTTCCGAACCGTGGCAGCGGTCTTTTCCACAACCATGGGCGCCGGTTTACTGGCAGCCGGGTTCCTCAATGTGAATACCGTGTTCTTTTTGGTCGATTTTCAATTCCGCCAGTTGAGTCGCAGCGACATCGAATTGTTTACCGACGGCGAGCGTGATCTCGCGGTCGTGGACGAAGTGCGCCGAATGCCCGGAATCGATTATGTGGAACCGGTCTACTATCTTCCCTGTACGATGACCTCAGGCCCCTATCACTACAAGACATCGATCACTGGCTTACAGCCTGATGCACGGTTAACTCGTCCGAAGATGGCCGATGGGACTCCAATCCCAGTACCTCAAAACGGGGTGATCATCAATCGCCGACTCGCTGATATTCTGCATGTGAAAATCCATGATGTGGTGATGGTACAGCCAACACGCGGCGACCGAACCACTCGCGTGACGAGAGTGGCACAGATTTCAGACAGCTTCCTTGGAGTCAACGCATATGGCGACATCGAACATACCAGTCGATTGGCAGGCGAGGAGTTGGTAGTCAATAGCGTCCAGGCGTTGACCGATCACTTGCCTGAGCACGATCAAGCGCGAAATCAGAAGCTAAAACAGCTTCCAGCCATCAACATGATTCTGTCGAGGCACGATTTGATTGCCAGTCTGAAAAGGACCGTTTTGAGGAATATGATGGTGTTTATTGTCATGCTGATTGGCTTTTCAGGGATGGTCTTTTTTGGGAGTTTGTTGAATACGTCGTTGATTAACTACAACGAACGAGTTCGCGAGGTCGCAACGTTGCGGGCGCTGGGGTATTCCCCTTGGCATGTCGGCGGACTATTTCTTCGTGAAACTGCCATGTTGGCGGCGATCGGGACCGCCCTTGGGCTCCCTTTGGGCTATGGTTTGATGTGGCTTGCGACGCTGCCATACCGCACAAATGATGTGATTCGAATCCCCTTGGCTTCGGCGCCGTGGTTGTGGTGGCTGACGATTTTGCTTGCAGCGGTCTTTTTGCTGACCGCACATGCCTTTGTGCAGGTCCGAATCCACCGTCTTAATTTTCGGGAAGTCCTCAACGTCCGAGAATGATTATGAGGTCCAAGAAACTCCAACTCGCTCGAAATGGTTCGTTCCGCGCATGGCGGATCGTGGCACCGTTGCTTGTTGGCCTGGCCGTTGCGGCCGGAACTACGGCTTGGTTCTTGTCACCGCCGATCATTGCAGTAGTTGCGGTCAAACAAGGTACGGTGCAGGAATCGATTGAGGAACGTGGACGAACTCGTTTGCCGAAGATCCATGAAATCACCATGCCTTCGACCGCGAGGGTTGCCAAAATAACACTTGAGATTGGCGACTACGTTCGCTCCGGTGAAGTCGTTGCCAGGCTCATCGATCGCGACTTGCAATTGGAGTTAGCGGCGGTGGAATTTGCCGTGGGAGAACTGGAGGCATCGCTGCAAGAGAGCATGGATGAGGGCCTGGAGCAGGATGCCCGCGTCCAGTCCAAACTTATGGCCAAGGCGTCGAAGAAGATGGTCGAATCGGCGAATGCCCGTCTGAAGGAAAGCCGAGAAGTCTTGGCGATTGTCTCCCGATTACTCGAGCGAACTCGAAAACTCGCTGAAGAAGATGCTCGGACTGAGGATGACCTGGATCGCAGTGAAGCGGAATTTATTCGTAGCCAAGCTCAATTTCAAAACAACGAACTGAATGCGGAATCTATGAGGCTGCTCGATCTGGCTGCCCAGCTGATGCCCAAACTAGTCGATGATTACCTCGCCAGGCGAAAACTTTCCTCGGCAGTC
>JAYZAR010000051.1:0-10227 GCA_036339635.1 Planctomycetota bacterium
TCGCGAACATCAAACCCCTCGACCAATTGTCCAAACACTGAGTGATTGAAGTCCAAAAATCGCGTGGCGGTTTCGGTCACGAAAAATTGGGAGTTATTCGTGTCGTCTGTTGATTTAGCAAACGACAGCACGCCTTCACGATTGTGCTGCAAATCGGGATGAAAGTCATCATCGAACTGCCCCAAATTCGAACCGCTCGTGCCGGTCCCTGTTGGGTCACCAGCCTGAATCACAAAATTGGATGTGACCCGATGAAAGATAATGTCGTCATAAAAATCTGACTCTGCGAGCGTTGCAACGCGTCCCGCCGCAACGGGAGCGCGCTGCTCAAACAGCTCGTAAACCATATCGTTGTAGCCCTGCATATCAATCCGAATTGATCGATTATTTTGCAGCACAGTCGCTGTTAGCAAACTCGGGTCATCGACGGTGACAGTGACCGTCAGGGGCCCACCGTTGGGGTCGTAGGCATCGATCGGCACATGCAAAGGCGAACCAATTTGAACGTTTAGATCGCCAACGCCATCGAAGGTCGGTTGCTCACTCTGCGGGATCGCAACACCACTACGCTGGCTCAATTCCTCGAGTGTTTGGACTCCCTCTACGCGAGTTCCATCCGGAAAAATCCAAGTCGGAAAGGAATTGATCCCTTGGGCAGTTCCGACTTCGTTCATAATGCTGACACTCGGATCACTCAACTGCTCAACGCGTTTGTCGGGATCGCTCGATTCGATCATGTTTAGATAATCGCCGCCATCTTCGAACAGTTGTTTTTGTTCGGTGCAGGCGGGGCACCATGCGGCGCCGTAATATTCGACGCCAGCTGCCACCAAATCCTTGGCGAACTGCACCAAGTCAGGTGCAGCCTCGCCCTCAGCTTCTCCCTCGCCTTGGCTGCCTGACTGCTGCGAGGCAGTTTCGGCCGCTGGCTGGCTGAAGTCGCTCAATCCATCGGTGAACAACATCTCGACGTCCCCCGCCAGCAGCTGACGCTTTTCGAGAGACTCTAACAGCAAACGACCTCGTCGGGGATCCTCGGCTTCTGCCGGCCGTCCGCTAAAACGCTCCAACAAACGTCGGAGCCCCCGTCCACGGTGGGGACTACCAGGCTCAGACGGGGAATTCTGTGATCGCATCATAGTTGGCAAAACGTAGGAGTTTCTTCGGTTGTCTTGTTTACGCAGATCGCAACAAATTCGTTATCGGGTTTTGGTCGGCACCCAACAATGAACTAGGCGAATAAATTCCTTATAACCCGCATCTCTTTACATTGCCCGCTTCACGTTTTGCGATTGGGCCGTTCTTAGAAGCCTGGATTAACGCCGGAGAGTCTTGGAAAAGAGCGCACCGCCCCGGGGGGTTGAGACGCGCAAAGACTCCCTTTTGTTCCCAAATATAGGTGGAACCAAAGCAGTGCCGGCAAATCCCTTCATCGCCAATAAGCTGATCTCCCCTGAGTCGGTGGATCAGGACGATTATAGAAGTTAGAGGTAGAGAGACCCAAAAAGCGGAAGAAACAACATCATTTCACCAAATCAGCCAACTCTTCCCCCGACATCCGGAAAGCGGCCTCATGGGGACAGGCATAGACGCAACTTGGCCGACCATCAACGCTCCGGCACAAATCACAAGTCGTCGCACGTTGCTGGACGACAGGCAAGCGGCGACCTTCGCGTTCTTCGAACACCTCCCTGAGCCGCCCTTTTTCGTCCACCTCCTGCTTCGGGAATCCATGCATATTGATATTGCCATAGGGACAATTCTGGGCGCAAAGCCCGCACCCAATGCAATAGTCCTCAATTTGGATTTCCAGTGAATCACCATTGCGATGAATCGCATCGACGGGACAGCCGACCAGGCAATACGGATCCATGCAGGATCGGCAACTACTGGCGACCAAAAACCGATCAAACCGTAATCCATCACGAACCAATCGCGTTACCCCGTCATGAGTGTCCGCGCACGCTTTGGTGCACTCGTCGCATCGCGTGCAACGTTCCAGATCGAGCACAAGCAAACTTCGGGCAAGAAATAATCCCTGGTCCAAAAACTCATCGGCTTCAACCGCCTGTAGACGGGACCGGGCCCCCTCATCCCGCTTGAGTATCTCTTTTGCCTTGATCGCCAACAAAGCCCTGAGTTCTGGAAACTTCACTAGGAGCTCACGGAAGTCTTCGCCACGAATTTGGATGAGTTCCACGTGATCGAGTGCCGTGCAAGTCGCCGTTCGAACCCCGGTGCGAATGGTATCGCCGACGTCCTCCTTCAGTGTGTCACCGATCCCACTAAGCAATCCGATTTCACCGAATCCATTGCCTGGCCCCAGATAATTCAAAACCCGCTCGTCACGACCATACTGCTGAGTAACTTTGACGAATCCAAGACGGCTAATGTAGAAATTGTCGGCAACATCCCCCTGTCGGAAAATCGCCTGTCCGGGATCGACCGAGATCAGCTTAGCTTTACCTTGTAAAAAGACAGCCGCGTTCTCTTTACCTTCTGCGTCCAGCGAATCAAAAATCGGTAGTGAGGCGAGTTGGCCTTGCAGTGAACGCTCCCGATAAACACGGTCCAAGATGTCACGACTAACGGCATTACGCTGCAACATGAATAAAACATTGCGGCGAATCTCCAAAACTTCTGCAGCCCTTGTCGCGACGACGGTTGCCGATCGCGGGTAGCGATTCATGCAGGTCATTTCACCAACGATCAAATCATCCGAATTCATCAGAATTCGTTCATTTTCACCGAGTGCGGCGGCCCCGACATCGGCAAGTTTTGCCTTCCCACCGACCTGCTCGAGCACCGTTTTGATGCCACCGAACAAACCGGCAATCCCGCCAACTGATTCGTTGCGTACGGCTCCACGAGTCGTGTTCAGGAAGACTTCAAATTCACCATCGAGAATAATGAACGCGGTCGACCCGTACTCCCCTTCGCGACACAGAACGTCACCTTCTTGAAGAACTCGGCGAACGACAGCTGCTCCATTGAATTGCAAGAACTTGTAGGGGATTCCGGTGAACAATGGATATTTGATTAACTCGTCCGCGGTGACGATATCACCATCTTTCTTTTCCTGTACCATTTCATCGCGCACCCGCTTGACCTGGGTTTCGATGAATGCTGGCTGAAATTCCAAGGCGCCAGTCGGACAACTAACCGCGCACTCCCCACAAGAAACGCAGGTACTGTGTCCAATTGGATCATCGAGATCGAATGTGATCCGCGAAGCGTAGCCTTTCTCACCACGACCAATCACATTGTTGTGCTTGACCCAATTGCAACCACGCTGGCATCGACCACAGAGGATGCACTGATCGTGATCGACAGTGATCATCTTGCTACTCTCATCGTGGCCACGTTCCAATGACCCGGCCGTAAAACGCGAATCTTCAATCCCCAGCCTATCGACGATCGCTGCTAACTCGTTCCCAGTGGCACCTCTTTCTGAATCAGGCAGATGGTCGGCTACCAGTAATTCGACGACCGTCTGACTGGCAGCTTTTACCCGAGCAGCGGCCTCGGGATCCGCTTCGCTGTTGATTGTATTGACAACCATCTTGTCGGTGATTCGCTGAACGCAGGATGGCACAAGTTTCTTTCTCAAGCCACGGCGTGTTTCTTCCGCCGCCTCGACGACACAAACGCGACAAACTCCAACCGGAGGCAGATGTTCCTTGTGGCACAAGGCAGGGATGGGATGAGGATCACCCGGCTTATGCACGAATGCCATGCTGGTCGCATCATAAATCGTTGTGGGGCGTGGGATCGGCGCGCCCTCTTCATCCCGAATAACGTTTCCTTGGCTGTCACGTGTAGGGACCGCTTTCTTGACGACAATCTCTCGACCGTCGATTGTCAAGTGAACGTCTTGATCCAACTCCGAAGCCGTCGCTTTTTCGACGCGAATCAGTTGTCCATCGACATCACGCGCAAACAACCCCTCATCGTCTGGCCGGACATGATCAACCAAGTCGACCACGTCAAAGCTGACCCCGTCGGATTTTGCATTCACATTGGAATCTGGATCGTTACTCATGCCTGCGACTTTCGATCAGGAAGCTCTGGGTGACTCTTTACGACACGCTTGTTGAGCTAAGTCGGGAAAATATTTCAGGAAGGACTGCAACGGATTACTAGCCACTTGGCCCAGCCCGCAAATACTGGTTGCCTGCATCACGCCACTCAACTGCATCGCAACCGGTTCGAAACTGGCGAATTCTTCGAGCGAAACCTCGCCTGCTAGTAACCGCTCTGCCATCTCAGTGATTTTTTGCGAACCAATACGACAGGGCACGCACTTTCCGCACGATTCGTTGCGATAGAAGCGGCAGTTCGCCAACGCTTCCGCCAAAACATTGCAGCCCTCGCCATAGACTACAATTCCAGCGCCAAGCATGTAGCCAACTGCCCGAGAGACGTTGATGTCCAATGGCAAGTCTCGCACGCTGATCACGCTCACCCCATCGGGAACATTCGCCTCGACGAATCTGCGACTTAGATACTTCACAGGAATCTGATTCGGCAGGAGTCCACCGGAGGGACCACTCAGGGCAACTGCGGCGATCTCCTTGCCATCTTTCATGCCACCGCAGTGCTTGTCGATCAAATCCCCCAGCGTGATCCCCGTGGGTACCTCATAAACACCTGGGCGAGTCAGATCACCACTGATGGAAAACAGGCGTTTTCCTTTCATCCGCGGCCCTGAACCAGTTGTCATAGGTCCTTCTTTGATTCCTTGCTGGGCGAACCAATCTCCACCGTCCTTAAGAATGGCCGGTGCCCAGGCGAACGTTTCTACGTTGGATAACAAGGTCGGTTGATCATACAAACCGTTGGTCATTAACTCAGGCGGACGATTCCGCGGCTCAGCACGCTTATCTTCCATCGCTTCGATCAATGCCGTTTGCTCGCCGCAGATGTAACCACCGGGACTGGCGAATACGTCCAACTCAAAATGATGGCTGCTACCGAAGATGTTTCGTCCACACGCGTTTAGCTTGACAGCGCGAGCAATTTCTTCGCGGCACTTCTTGATCTGCTCAGGGTATTCGTGACGGATGTAGATCCAACCTCGCGTGGCGCCGGTCACGAGGGCAGCCACGATCATGCCTTCGATCGTCAAGTAAGGAGCAGCGAGTAAGATTTCTCGATCTTTGAACGTTCCCGGCTCGCTCTCGTCCGCGTTGCAAACAATAAACTTTTCACCGGTGGTACCCTCTGCCCGCATGACGTCGCCCCACTTCAAGTAGGCTCGACCACCGGCCCCCCCCATCCCCAGCAAACCAGCTTTCTCTAACGCCGCAAGCACTTGGTCGGGATCACCTCCGCCGCTGACGTAATCGCGAACGATTTCATAGCGTCCTCTACCGGCATAAATGTCCATTTCCCATTTGCCGACCTTGTCTTTGGCCAACTCCCAGTCGGTGTTGATTTGGGGAGTTTTCCCGTCAACGATCGCGTCCACCGCCGCCTGTAAATCTTCCTCCTTTCCGGACGCAATCAGCTGTTCATTCACCATTGCCGCAGGCGCGCGGTCACAGCGTCCCAGGCAAGACACCCCACAAACCTCTACCCGCTCACCATGTTTTTCGCGAGCCCATTTCTGCAAACCCTCGGTCATTCGAACGGCACCGTTCAGGTGACAACTCATGTCACGACAAATATGCACCTCGACTTTAGGAGGCGGCTCGGTGCTGAAATGTGGAAAGAACGTAACCAGCGCATTGACCCGATGCATCGGTACGCCGAGGTCTTCCGCTACCGATTGCATATCGGCGTGAGTTAGGTAACCGCCGCGTTGTTTTTGCCGTTCGTATAACGCCGGAATGATCATGGTTGGCTGGCCACCGAACGAGAGAGAAAAATCGGAAGGTTGCGATCCGTGTTGGCTGAGTTCGCACTCATTGTTGAGCTTACATCGCTTGCTGGATTCGCATCGCTTACTGGATTCATGGCAGCCTGTAGGGCCGCGTTCATCGCGTCGCGAAACTTGTTCACCTCAAACCGTGCGGGTGAGTGGTAACGGCCGCGTTGGCTCTTTAATCGATCGGGGTCGAATCGCAACGATTTCTCAACCATCGACAAACCCTTCGCCATCTGTTCGGCCATCACGGCCTTGTCTGGATCCTTCGCCAGATCCCGCTGAACCGCATCGAGTCGCAAGTACTGAATCGCCGCTTCGTACCAACTGAACTTCCTCACCTGCAGCAGTTCGTTACGAATTTGATTGAGCCTTTCTGACGAACTGACCTCCTGGGATGCCAAGGCAACCGCATTGGACCGCCATTCTCTTGCCTTCACAGGCAACAACTTCGCGATGTTGGCAATGCGTTCAGAGTCACTCCTTATCGGAGCCAGGCTTGCCATCGCCGCTGGCGTCATCGCAAGTTGCCTGACGGTAGACCATGCGTTCCAAATTGGCACACCGGAGCTTACCACTGTCGATTCGGCACGTTGAAAATCGAGCGATTGATGGCACGCGAAGCAATCGTAGTCAGCGAGTTCAGGCCAGGGCACTTGATTGCTTACCAGGCTAACCGCTTCACGCGTGTTTAGATGATCCACCGCTCGTTGGGCCGATAATTCCAGCGACGCCGCCAAGTTCATTGCTCTGCCCACATCTCGAACGCGAATCGCAGATTGTTGGAAGGCATTTTCCGCTTCACTGCTCGCATCCCAATGCCGCGGCATGTTCTCGTTATAAAGCAGCAGATCGAATCGCAAGGCGGGATGACCGGCCGCGATCAAATCATGATTCATATCACGGACCATTCCATCCGCGGTACGAGATCCAACATGGCACCGAACGCAAGTCGCAGCACGACCAATGACAGACTCGGTGTCCCGCATCCCTGTTGACTTTGCGAATCGTTTCTCTCCGTGCCAATCGGCCTGCACGTGCTCGCCCAACCAAGATTCGGCGGGGCCGTGACAAGATTCGCACGACACTCCAATTGCCAACACGGCATTTGACAACTGCTCACCGGCCCTCGTTTCCTCCGCCGTAACCGTCACGTGACAACTGATACAGCGTTCCCGCAACACATTGTCGAAAACATCATCCGAATCGGCTGCCGCTGGATCAAGCCGTAAGATAATTTGACGTGAACGCTGGTCCCGCAGCAATAAACCAGCTCCCGCATGTGGATCCTTCGCGATCCAAGTGGAAAGCGAGTGATTCCACGCCGGACCCGAACTGGTGACACCTCCATGACACGTCGATGTCGCGCATGATTGATTTCCAAGCAAAGCTGGTTCGGCGGCTTGACTACTGGCAAACATCAACCCAGCGAGCACAAAAACCAACGAGTTTCGACGCCATTGCAAGCTCATTTCGCCACCTCCTCCTTGAGCCTGGTCGGCGTGTGGTAGCGATGACAGAGCGTGCAGTTGTTCGTCGCCCAAGTCGACATTCCACCTAATTGGCTGATGACCTCTTGGCTGGTTAAGGACGCGGGAGTCGGTAATTCAGCATCGCGGTGACAACCAGTACAGGTTCCAATGTTGTCAATCATCACTTGCTGATGGTCGAGCGGAGGCCCCGATGCGGCATCACTTACCGGATATGCCGCTGAATGACAAAACACACAATCGATTTGCCGGTGTGCAGCATGATCGTACAAACCGTGCTGGAACCAACGCGGCGGAATCAGTGGTGCCGCTTCACCGGCGGCTGCTTTGGCAATGAATTCATCCTTGATATGCTGGGGCTCGTGACACTTCTGACATTCTGCTTCAACCCGTTGTCGCGCTTGCTGCAATTCACCCGGGTCGGGCAACGTGATCGCATGAGACGAATCACCGAACCCTTCTCCCGGAACGGCGGTCGCTCGGGAATCATTTCCGGGCACTCGCGATTCCTTCGTCACTCGCGAGCCAACAAGTGAAGCGTTCAACAAGAGGTCAACCTGGCTCCATGACGCCGCATGCGGAAGCGGTGTTGTATCAGCGGTTGCGATTCCTGGATTTAACGAATGACAAGCTGAACAATGCTGCTCGAACGAGATTGGTTCGATGTATCGCCCGAGTTCTCCATCCGCAATTAAGTTGCTGATGGGGTCGGGATTACCCGCCATCTGATGGCAACTGGAACAGGCAAGCTGCACAAAATCCGTATCAGCCTGGCCATCCAATCGGTACCTCTCTCGGTTGGCGGGATTCATCATGTCCAAACGGAAAGCCCCCTTATTCCCCTCATCCACTTGCCCCAGTCGCATGTGTTGCTTGTGATCAAACTTAACGCTCCCTGGATCACCCTTCGTGAGCGACGCGAACTTACCGTGAGAATTCTCATCGAAGCCTGTGATGCTGTCGCGTACGGTGGGTGTTCCCGTGCATCCATCAGCTAGTCGCGCGTGACAATCGGTGCATTGAGATTGTGAAATCGCTGCCAAATCGTGATTTCTTCCTTGATGGTCCGCATGGCAAGTCGCACAGTTCTGATCCTGCAATTGCCAAGCCTCTGACATCTTGCCTCGATAATGGTCGCCCACGTCATGGCAAGCTTTGCAAGCCGCTTCGGTATGTTCAACCGACTTTGCTTTGCTCAGTCCTACCAGAGACCAATTCAACTCGGATCCGCGAGATCCAATTGGTGTGAAATCTTGATGACACTGCTGGCAATCGTTTTCAAAAGCCGCGTGCGCTTCCGCAACTGGACCGGTGCTGACCTGTGATCCATTGCCCGACGCGATCACGTAAGCGGCATACAACCCCGCGACGATCAGACTAAGCACGATGCAAGCCGTACGCCAAACGTGGATATCCGTGCGCTTGCGGTAAGCGTCAATTTCAATGCGTTGCGAGCGTTGCTTGCCGGTTTCGCGTGCCATCTGAGAATCACTTTCGCCGATCGTTACCAGTACTTCAATGCAGTCCAAATATGTGCCGCCAGCAGAATCGTGACAGCAATCGACAATCCGATGTGAACAGGTAACCATCCGTGTAGCCAGCGATGAACAGTTCGCTGCGTATCAAACTGCCGACGTTGATCACACAGTTCTTGGAGTGTGTCGATGATCGTCTCGCTTTCTCGACCAGTGACTCCGCGTAAGCGGCGAAACCAACGACTGGCATACTGAGGATCTGTAACGGGTGTTTGCGATGCGGCTCCTACCAGCAGAAATGGGCGAATTTCTTCGAAAGCACTCCACAACGCTTCTCGATCCACTTCGGCATCGGCCACCCGCCTTGTTTGTAGTGTCCTGCCGCGTGTCTTGCCGGCTTGACGAACCGCCCCAACGACGACGCTCTGAGCTTTCACCAGATCCACTTGGGGTTCTTCCACTAGGTCGATATTACTCGCCGAGGCAGGCCGACCGCACGCGGTCACCAAAAGTTGGCGTACGTCTTCGACGGCCTGCTCGGATACATAGTCAATTTGGCTGTAGATCGTTTCGGCTGGTAGGTTCCGCAACATCCAACGCGGAAGAATTTTTTGAACAGCTAAACCGTACAAACCACTGACAATGGTCAACACGAAAAGTACAAGGAATGTCATAGGCAGCCAGCCGCCGAGGTGAAAACCACTGTGAACGATCGCCAAAGGCAAGGCGGCAATTCCAAACCAGATGTGAGCAGTCAGCCAGTATTTTGTCGGAAATAGCCTCAAACGCCGCAACGCTTTCCGCGGCCACAACAGCATTTCAAAGACGATAACTAAGCCTGCAAAAATGCCGCAAAGCAGACCCGACGCACTTCCCCCGCCAACAAGCCGCCCCGCCTCGCGACATTCCTCGGCGTAATATGCGATGCACACGATTGTCAGCAGTGCGGCGGAAACACCAGATACCAAATGGAGCTTGGTTTGACCTCGATTCAACAGCACGGCAGCATCACATGACAAGGGAGATCAGAACTTGGTTGCATTCCCAGCAACCATCGATGGTTTAGGTTCGATCCTTCCATCATAACATCGAGAATCCGTTAAGTGTCACGAAAAGCGACCGAAGCAAAGCAGCCACTGTTTGGAGACGCACAAACGCTCTGCATCGTCATGACAACTTGCAGGTCAAACTCTGCCCTCTGAAGCTGAAAGGGCAATTCATACGCGGGCCTCTTCCGGTCCACAACACGTCCCCTCGAACAACAGGCGTGGCAAATCATAGAAAAAAACCAATCGGAAAGTACGAGTCGACGGCGGCAGCTAGAGCCTCGATTTTGACATTCACCGATCCAAAGGGTCAAAAAAACGCCATTGTTTGCCCAGGCAACTAACAACCC
>JAYZAR010000052.1:0-16311 GCA_036339635.1 Planctomycetota bacterium
TGCAAAACGAACCGCTTTCGATCGCTCAGGCACTCGAGCATGCAGCACGATTCCATGGGCAAGTGGAAATCGTTACACGCCAGACAGAGAACGGTGTGATTCACCGCTACACCTATGCGGATGCGTTGCGGCGAACCAAGCAACTTGCCAACGCACTGCAATCGATTGGCGTGAAATCGGGTGATCGCATTGCGACCATGGCGTGGAACACTCATCGCCACTTGGAGGCTTGGTATGCGATCGCCGGGCAGGGAGCGATTTGCCATACAGTGAATCCCCGCCTCTTTGAGCAACAAATCGTCTATATCCTGAATCACGCCGAAGACAGCGTCCTCCTGTTGGATGCAGCGTTCATAACCCAACTGGAAAAACTCTGGCCGCAACTCACAAGCCTGCAGCAAATCATCGTGTTGACCGATGAGGAGCACCAGCCAAAAACAACATTACCCAACATCCACTGCTACGAAAAACTAATCGCAGATCAATCGGATGAGTTCACGTGGCCAGAGCTTGACGAGAACACTCCGTCATCACTCTGCTACACCTCTGGAACAACGGGTGACCCCAAGGGCGTGCTGTACACACACCGTACGAACCTGCTGCATTCTTATGCCATCAACACTGGCGAGGCGAATGGCATCAGCGGTCGCGATGTAGTCCTAATGACCGTCCCAATGTTCCATGCCAACAGTTGGGGACTCGCATACTCCTGTCCAATGGCTGGTGCAAAATTGGTCCTACCCGGTTCGCAACTAGACGGCAAGAGTGTGCATTCGTTGATCGAAACCGAACGGGTCACATACTCGGCTGCAGTTCCGACATTGTGGAAGATGCTTCTCGCTTATTTGGACAAGCAGGGTGGTCAACTCGATTCGCTCCGCCAAGTTCTGATTGGTGGATCAGCTGTTCCCAGCAGCATGATCGACCAGTTTGAACAACGTTACAACGTCCAAGTTGTTCACGCTTGGGGAATGACCGAAGCCAACCCAACGGGAACAATGTGCCGCCTGACAAACGAAGTAGATTCACTGAGCGTCGCCGAAAAACAAAAGATCCGCGTTAAACAGGGTAAGCCGGTTTTTGGGGTGAACCTCAAGATTATTAACGACGATGGTGAGGAACTTCCGCACGATGGAGTGACCATGGGTCGATTGATGATCAAAGGCCTGTGGGTGATGCAGCGATACTACAAAGCAGAATCTGACGCGGTCGATCAAGATGGCTGGCTGGACACAGGTGACATCGCCACGATTGATCCCCACGGATACATGCAGATTACCGACCGAGCCAAAGATCTAATCAAGTCGGGTGGTGAGTGGATCAGCAGTGTCGAATTAGAAAACCTCGCAACCGGACATCCCGAAGTCATCCTAGCAGCAGTCATCGGTGTCCACGACGAAACGTGGCAGGAGCGGCCACTACTGATCGTTCAAACCGTTACCAACAGCAACGTGACCGGCCAGCAAATTCGAGATTTCATGACGGGGAAAGTCGCAAAATGGTGGCTACCAGATCACGTTGAATTCGTCTCGGAAATCCCACTCACTGCAGCAGGAAAGATCAATAAAAAAACATTGCGCGAGTGGTATCGCAATCGTTTGGCCTAGGCTGCCAAAATTTCGGCGAAGAATGGAACGCAACCATCCCAATGCCTCACGTCCCAATCACACCCGAAACGATAGGCCGATCGGTTGTATAAAACTTTAGTCGGTGTCAACTCTTTGATCGCCCCTTCAAGAACCATCCGGTAGGCAAGATCCTTAGCGCAAGGCACTCCTCGATCGCTCTCACGGTGCCATCGAACCACAAATCGGTGGATCCCAATCAAGCCGGACATGCTGCTCGATCAAATGGTCCAAACCATGGGCAAGTTTCGAAGGCATCGGTGCCATTTTCCGAAGGCGAAGATCAACGTAGGCCGTGATGGTCTCAAAGGTGGCCGAAACGTCTTGCTTATCCAAGTTGATCATGAAATGAAGCAAGTGAAAGCGTTTTTCTGTACGCCCAAGCAAGCGAACATGAGTTTCGATGTGCTGCCCAACACGAACTTCGGAGAGGTACCGAATATGCGTTTCCAAGGCGAACGTCCCACCATCATCCTCTGCCATTTTTGACCACGGCACTTCCAATTGCTGCAACAAACCACCCATCCCAAACCCAAACAGGTGTGTGTACCACATCACATTCATGTGGCCCATCGCATCTAAAAACTCCTCCGGAATTTCAAATGTGTGGGTCAAAGGCAAAGGCTGAACTTGTTCGAAAGGAATCGGAGTTCGTGACATCTGCGATTGGCCTGGTGCGAGTCCCGAGCGCCTGATTGAATTGGTTCACTCGGCAAACTCTGAATTTCGCTTACGAGTATTGTTTGAGGAAGGTCAACAGCACATCGTTAAAAACATCAGCCGCCTCCACGTTGGCGAGGTGCCGAGCCTTGGGAATCACAACCATGTCGGAACCGTCAATGCCAACATGTAAGTCAAATGCCTCTTTTATCGGAGTCGTCAAATCCTCTTCACCAACAGCAATCAAACAGGGCAACTTGATCGATGGAATCAATGGTAAATGATCCTGTGCTTCAATCGTTTTGGTGCAGCCGATCACGCCATCCACTGAAGTGCCTTCGATCATCTTGGTTGCCAGTTTGACTGCATCCGCCGATTTTTTCCGAAACCGATCCGAAAACCACTCACTCAACACAGTGTCCGCCAACGCGGACATCCCCTGCGATTGCACTACTTCGATTCGTTCATCTCGCGAGTCAGTGCGGTTTGATGACGCACCGTTACCTCGCGTGCCGCACAGGGTCAAGCTGGCAATTCGCTCCGGCGTCGTTGTCGCGATTTCTAATCCGACCATTCCTCCAAGTGATGCCCCCACAAAGTGGGTGCAATCAATCTTGAGGTGATCCCACAAAGCACGGAGATCATCCGCGAGCAAATTGAAATCATAGGGTGCACCGCTGCATCCACTCTGCCCATGTCCACGAAGGTCATAGCGCAACACGCGAAACGATTCGAGCGACTTGAGTTGTTGATCCCACATTCGCCCGTCAGCCATCAAGGCGTGACTGAACGTCACCACATCGGCCTGTTCAGGACCATTGAAGTCGTAGTGAATTTCGATGCCATTGCCGCGAAATTCCATGATCCATTTTTCCTTTAAAAAGCGAAGCTGCATCTACGTCGAGAAAGGCTCGACGATCACCCTGCGTTCTCGAAATTACTCCCACCATGAGAATCCAAAAGTCCCTTTCTGGTACCGTCAGACCTTTCACCTCAACTGAATTCCCAACTCAGCCAACCGCTGATGCGGACTCGCCCTCCAGATCAGCCAACCCTCCAGGTACCAGTCCATTCATTCAAATCGGGATGAATGAATTTCCCCCGTTTCCCCCGACCGCCTCAAGTAATCACATCCTTGACAACATTCCCGCCGATAATGAGTGGTCGATGATCAAGATCATAGATTTCTGTCAGCGGGTCAATTCCCAACAGGTAATAAATCGTCGCTGCGAGATCCTCCGGTCTGACTGGATTTTCGATGGGAAATCTCGCATGGGCATCGGATTTCCCGTAAACATACCCACCTTTCACACCACCTCCAGCCAGCAAGGCAGTGTAGCACGGGGGCCAATGATCACGACTCGAATTCTTGTTGATATCGGGCGTTCGCCCAAACTCTCCCATCCAAACGACAAGCGTTTCGTCCAGCAATCCACGTTGCTCTAAATCGTTCAGTAATGTGGGTAACGTTTGATCTGTGATTGGCAGGTGATATTTATCAACGATTTTGTACATTCGTGTATCGTCAAAACCGTGTGTGTCCCATCCGCCACTATCGATGCGGCGTCCCCCAATGCTGTTGGAAAAATAGACGGTCACAAACTTCACACCCGATTCGACCAACCGACGAGCCAGCAAACAACTTTGACCATAGGTCGTCCGACCATAACGGTCGCGAGTCGACCCTTTTTCCGCCGACAAATCAAACGCTTTGCGAACATTATCGGAGGTCAGCATTGAAATCGCGCGTTGGTAATATTGATCGAAGCCACGGGCCTGATCCGAATATTCCAACATGCGGTTTTGCTGATCGATTAACTTTTGCATTTCGCGGCGACGTTGCAAACGATCGACCGATAAACCTTGCGGCAAACTCAGCTCGGGTAACGCAAAATCCGGAGCGTTTGGATCCTCCAAAAAAAACAGTGGGTCGTGTTGCTTACCCAGAAAACTTGCATGTTGGGCAGGTACTACCGAACCGTCTCGCATCACATGCGGATAAGCAACAAATGTCGGCATGCCGTTCGTATTTGGCATTAAGTGATCAACCACACTGCCGTACGCAGGATAAAGGTCTAGAGAATCCCTTAGGCGTTGATCATCACTTGGAGGCTCATGCCCACTAAGTGCGTAGTAACCCGCCGAAGCATGGTTCTTCATTTTGTGGGTCATCGTACGAACCAAGCTCACTCGATCCATCCATTTCGACATCTCAGGCATCAATTCGCAAATCTGAATCCCTGGTGCCGATGTTGCAATCGGTCGATATGGACTGCGAACCGTGTCGGGTGCATCAGGTTTCATATCGAAGGTATCAAGTTGGCTCGGCCCACCCCACTGAAATAAAAAGATCACTGACTTTGCCCGCGACTTGATTGCACGTGTTCGTTCCTCACCCCGCAATATTTTCGGTAAGGAAAGTCCTAGCATGCCGGCGCCGCCCGCGCGGAGGAGCGAACGTCGATTGGGCAAATGGAAAGTCATCAGAACACATTATCTCCGGAACAAAAACTCTTTTGCATTCAACAACGCCCACACTAAATCTTCAGTAACCCGAAGACGTGCCGTTCGTGGCGACTCGAGCACCGACTCGATGGAAGACCACCGTTTTTCGCTTCGGAACATCTGCAGGGCGGCCGACAACTCGACTTCCGTCGGCGACCGCGACAAAGCGGTCCAGTACAACTCGTCCACCAATCGGGCGTCGTCATCGATCTCATCGACCAACGTTTGCAGTCGATTCCCACCCTCCGCAAGTCGCCTGTTTAGAGATTCACCCATCAACACAAAGACCTGCTTAAGCGTCGTGCCGTTACTCCGCTCACAGTCACAGGCCAAAATCCGTTCCGGTTTACCAAACGTCTGCAAGAACCGATCTCCGCCATTCGGTCGCTCATCTCGCAAACGCTTCCGACGGACGCCCGGAATCTGAACAGCCCGCATGCCCGACTCATAACCCGCAAACTGGGCTGCCGTCCCAAGCACATCGGATTGCATATCCAATAACACCTCGGCTGGTAAACGCCGCGTCAGGACTCGTGAATAACTGAACTCATCATTGACATTCGTATGATTGGGCACTGACGCCAACTGATAGGTGCGCGAACTCATCACCAACCGTATCATCGCCCTCAGGTCAAACCCAGACTGGACCATCTCGTCGGCAAGAAAATTCAGCAGCGCCGGATTACTTGCCGGATTCGTCAATCGAAAATCATCGATGGGATCTACCAAACCTGTTCCCATCAAGTGGTACCAAACAAAGTTTGCCTGGGTCGCGGCGAACATTTTGTTTTCGGGTGAGGTCACCCAATCCGCCACACTTCCTAATCGCTGCTCCGGCTGTGATTCAGTGAGCTGTTTGCCACCCAAGAACTTTGGCGCCACAAATTGCTTTGTGTTGGGATGCCGCACTTCGTCTTGCTTGCTTACAACAACCGTTTGGTCACCGACAAACTCATTTTTGTCCAGTTTGTCTCGGCGTTTGTTTTCGCCGACTTCGTAGTCAAGTTGCGAAAATAGCGTGGCCCAGGAATAGTAGTCATCCTGCGTCCAACGATCGAATGGATGATTGTGGCATTTCGCGCATTGCAGACGGGTTCCCAAAAACAAACGAGCTGCCGTTTCACCACGAGTCGATGGATCGCGGTTTGCACGATAGAAATTCGCGGCGGGTTGCTGGAAGGTACTGCCAACACCAGTAATCAGGTCCCGCACGAACTGGTCCATCGGTTTCGCATCGGCAATGCTGCCACGAATCCAATCATGAAATGCATCCACGCCGTCCACATCGAGCACTTTTTCTTCGACGCGCAACATATCCGCCCATTTGAGCGCCCAGTAGTCCGCCATCGCATCGCGTGACAACAAACTATCGATCAGTCGATTTCGTTTTCCTGGGGATTCATCGTGAACAAATTGCCTTGCTTCGGCAGCGGTTGGAATTCGTCCCAGCACATCTTGATAGGCACGCCTGACAAACACCGAATCACCGCAGATCGGCGATGGATTGATTTTCAGTCGTCGCAGTTTCTTAAAAACGAAGCGATCAATTTGATTAAACTCTGCAGGCTCGTCCCAGACAAACGAGCTTCTCGACTCGGTGAATGCGATCGGGACCGGAACTTGTTGATCGAGGTAGCGAACAATCAAAGTCGATTCACCAAACTTTGCCCGGGTGACCTTTCCGTTTGCATCTACTCGGGCCAACAAGTTCGACATCTCGTAGCAAGCTGATTCAGTGACATCGCGACTAGTGCCGTCTGAGAACACTGCGTTCACTTTGAAATTGATCGAATCATTTGGGTCACGCACGATTGCCTGTAATGGCTCAACTTGTAAGTGCGTCACCAAAACTGCATCTTTCGACGGTGGCGGCGCGCCCAACTCAAGCCATTGCTTCAGCAATTTGTAAGCACTCGAATCGGACCGAATCCGGGCCCCCCCACGGTGCGGCACTTGCCCTGTGGCTTTCTGCAAGATCAAACTTTGTTCGGGAGCATTTACAGTCACACGACGGCCGCGACTGGCGAACACCAACGTGTGATAATCGGCTAAGGGATCCTGTCCTCGCAGGGATAGCTTGAGTCCACCTTTGCCGTTCAAATTGCCATGGCAAGTGCCCGCGTTACAACCCGCCTTTGACAGCACCGATATCACGTCAACCGAAAACTCGATCTGGGTTGGGGTGGCTGCGAAAGCGATTTGGGCCAGAAATATCCCTAAAAAGACTACCAGAACTTGGCGCATCGGCTTATGAGTGGCGGGAAAATGGTGGGTGAGCTCGGTACGAGTATAAAAGGAATTCCGGGGTTTGGGGCCACTCATTTCCGACCCCGTACGCCGCGGTCGACGCGAATGGGAATCGCAAATCACCGCACAAAACCATCAAGGCCACAAAATACAGCGAGATCGAGGTTCCTCGCCGATCTGAAAACCTTGGGTTCGCAACATACAGTTCTCGGAAAAAGCGAACGGCGGCACCGAAAAGATTCCGCCAGACGCCTGAGGCATTCTTCTCGGAGGATGATGACCAAGGCGGACGATAGCAACTAGTGGCTTCACTCGCACTCCGGACAAAGGGCGTATCCACCACGTTTTTTTGAGTCACGGGAGTCTCGGTCACGAACCTGTCGCAGTTACACGCGAAGGCGGGGCAAGGTTTTGATGGATTCGGGGATCAGAAAATGGGAAAATAGAGGGCTAAAATCAACATCCAATCGAACCACCCGAGCGGAGCGGTGTGCAAGCCTTGCTGCAATCCTGGCAAATTAACGGCCGCCACTTGCAGCAACACAGCGCCGACCAAGGCAACCACGACCAACGAATTTGAAAAAACCAAATTGGAACAACGGACGATTAAGCAAACGAGTATAAAAGATTCGCCTTTTCTATGAACACGATTGCAGTGAAAGCAGCCGTTTGGGCAAGCAACAACCCTTCCTCTGCATCGATTGCCAAATAGTGTTGAAATAAACAAAGCGATGCCAAGTCGATCTAGGTCCCGAGCCCAGGCACTAACGAGACACCGAAGCGATCACGAATCGGCTTTTTCGGGTCTCTAGGTGGACGCGACATCACAGACACTTCTGCCAGCTCCATACCGAGCGCGATCGCCATCATTCTGTCAGTCACCAAATTCATTCAAAGCATTCGAACCGGCAGAAAGAACAGCGGGCCACCCAACGCGATGTTTAAAAAAATCGCAACGACTTCCCCACATTTTGATGACAACAATCACCGCACATACTATTTGTTGTTATCGTACTGTCGGCAACCCAAGGAGGCGAAACCTTGCCGATCTGCTCGCGAATCGGTAAGCCTCGAGGGAAATCTGATTTTCGTTCGTGTATCGTGACGGGTGTTGGTTCGTGAGCCAACAGTTTTTCACCCGCCGGATCGATCAATTTGACAGATTGATCTCGTGGAAAAAATCCATGCAGAATGTTGCAGAACAAATTGGAAATGCAGCCATCACTAAATCTGGCTCAGAGTATCCAGAGCATCTTCGGTCCTGAACGGCCGAATTCGTCAATGAAGGAATTCAAATGATCCGCCTTTTTAAAATCCTGTCATTTGTCATTTTTTTTTCACTGCAACTTGGATCGCCAGATCTTTCCGCACAGGAAAATTTTCAACCGCTCTTCAATGGCACCAATTTTGACGGTTGGGTGAGAACCAACACTCCTGCGAAAACATGGACCTATCAAGACGGGATGGTGATTTGCAGTGGTCGACCGATCGGTGAAATCAGAACCGCAAAGATGTACCAAAACTTCATCATGGAATTGGAATGGCGTCACATGGTTCCCCGCGGCAACGCAGGAGTCTTCGTTTGGGCCGACGACATCACCTCGCGTGGTGTCCCTTTTCACCGTGGCATTGAAGTGCAGGTTTTAGAAAACGCTTACGGTAATAATCGCAGCCACACCACCCATGGTGATATTTTCCCAATTCACGGAGCCAGCATGACACCGATCAACGGTCATGGAGGCAGCCGCGCATTCCCGACTGAAAATCGGTCCAAGCCCAGCCCAGAATGGAATCACTACCGAATCGAATGTCGTGATGGGGAAATTTCCTTGGCAGTCAACGGCAAATTCGTGACTCGAGGAAAGGACTGTGTTCCACGCAAGGGATACATCTGCTTGGAATCTGAAGGTGGGATCGTCCATTACCGCAACGTGCGAATCATGGAACTACCTGACACCAAAATCACCGATCAACAAATCGCGATCTCCGATCGTGGATACATGTCCATTTACAACGGACTTGATTTGGAGGGCTGGAAAGCCACGGCTGATTCACCATGGAAAGCCAACGATTGGACACTCAAACACGATGCGAGCCCAGCGCAGACAAGCCGCCTGGAAACGACCGATGAAATGGAATCTACGCGTTTCGTCGTCGATGTCAAACTGAAGGACAAACAGAGCAGGGCGATCATCGTTATCGGCGGGTTAAACATCGACCTCGCAAAAACAGGCAGAGGATTGGAGCCAACGGGACGCTGGAATCGCATCGAAGCAATCTCCGACGGGGAGACTGTAAGAGTCGAAATCAATGGCCAAACGGCGATGCAAGAAACGACTTCACTGAAGGGAAAGATCACGCTACAAGCCAGTGGGCCTGTCGATTTCTCGAACCTCTACATCGCACCACGCGAAGACGAGTAGAGTCTGTTGGGCTGCCTCATTCACGCAGCATTGGCCGCGAACTAGTCTTTCGCGACTCCATTCCATCGGCGGCCGATCGCAATCATGACGGTGACGACCAGGATTAAACCGATGGCGGATAAACCAATCGGAATCCTTTCAAGCACAAGAAGGGGTAACCCAACCGTGATCATGCCGCCACCGACGAAAGGGGAAGATAACGGAGCCGCCAACGCGTAGTCTTCCGCAGCACCCGATTCCAATTCAGGGTCAACCAAGCGCAACAACACAAAACCCGTCGCAGTGGTTCCTGTCGACATCCCGTAGTTGATCAGCCCCAATTGAAACCAATGCTTCGATGGCAACAACCACCGTGCCAGGATCAACAAACAAAAGCCAGCCCAGATCACGCCGACCACAAACAGAATTGAAAACGGCACCAGTAGAGTGGCAACCGCTGTCACATTCAACGAAGCGATCGCAGCGACAACCAAGACATCCATCGCCGTCGCAGTCAAATGATTGATCGTTTCGCGGTCAATCGAATCCTCCTGCCGGAGAACCCGCAAAACCTGGCGGACGATCAGACCGCCGAACAGGGTGTAGATAAACAACGGAAAACTATCGATGACACTCTGCAATGTCATCCGTTGCGAAAGGGCTCCCTCCGCACCCTGTGATTCAGTTTGACCCGACACGAACCATGATTCAATCTCGCCGGCACCCCAGGCCACAGATTGCTGCAGCGCTATGCCGATCCCCATCGCCAGCGTGAGCCAAACAACTTGCAACAACAAAGGGTCCATGACGGCATTGCTGATGCGAGCGTAGCCAATTGGCGGGTGGACTGACTGGTCGACTTGCTCGGATTGAGATTCTGCGCTAACTTCTCCCGCTGCTTTCCCAATCCACTTCATCCGTGCGCCCAGATTGACCCACAGGATGCCCGAAACAATACCGAATACCAATCCACAGGTCGCCATCAACACACCCAAATCCGAACCACCCTGCAGATCGATTTTGGGGTGGGCAAACACTTGTCCCATCGCTGCCGCTGTACCGTGCCCACCGGCGAAACCCGTCTCGATCAACATCCCGAAGGAATTGGGCACTTCATAAAAGGGTTGCACCAACAACCACGTCGCCAGCAGCCCCAAGGCGGATTGCCCGACTACGATCACCCAAACCATTAATCCCTGCCGACCGACACGGGAAGCGCTCTTTTTCAATGAAGCTGGCTTTCGCTCCAATAACATGCCAGCAAAGACGACTGCAATCAGCCAGCCGGGCCAGCTCCGCAGGGTGGCGGACCAATCAGCAGACCAATTCGGGGCAAACTGAATCACCCCGAATCCAATCGCGCCAGCAATCACCGATGCGGGGATATAAAGCCATCGAAAAATCGGTATCATCGCTCGCAGTATGACACCCAACAGCGACAGTACCGCAACAAACAGAAACGCTGCCGTCATCGATTTCCCTTGCCTTTCGACCGGTGAATATTAGATCTCCGATGCCGCCAACGCTTCGCGATCGCACGGCATAAAGCGGTGCGGCATTCACTATGCTGGCACCGATCGACCACCAACACGGCAGATTTACTCGAAAACAGCAGGTCGCTAAATCATCCAAACTGCATAAGAGCGACAATCCGGCGATCCACCTCAACCGGGCGATCGCCCGGCTCAATCAAGCCGCAGTTGCACCTTGCTGGTCCAATCCACTCAGCAGTTTTAGCCACCCACTATTCCATTGAACGTTGGACTTGGCCTCATCGCGGCAGCAGCTTTTGCGGTGTCGGGGTGATAGTAGCCACCAATATCAACCGCAGATCCTTGCGCGGCAACTAATTCGCGAAGAATCTGGTCTTCTGATTCGACCAACCTGCTCGCAATCGGTTCGAACTCTGCGCGTAATTGCACATCACGATCTTGGTTGGCCAATGCTTGCGCCCAATACTGGGCCAAGTAAAAATGGCTGCCTCGATTATCGAGCTCGTTTACCTTTCGACTCGGCGATCGATTCTCATCAAGAATCTTACCTGTCGCCTCATTTAAGGTTTCAGCCAAAACTCTGGCCGCATCATGTTCGGCAACTGCAGCGAGATGTTCCAAAGAGACTGCCAATGCCAAAAACTCGCCCAATGAATCCCAGCGAAGATGGCCTTCTGCGAGGAATTGCTGAACATGCTTGGGTGCCGATCCACCCGCACCAGTTTCAAACAATCCGCCACCTGCCAGCAGTGGCACAATCGACAACATTTTAGCGCTGGTTCCCAATTCGAGGATGGGGAACAAGTCGGTCAGGTAATCACGTAAAACGTTGCCAGTCACTGAAATCGTATCTTTACCTTCGCGGGCGCGACGACAAGTTAGTTTCGCCGCCTCAACAGGCGACAGGATTTGCAACTCCAAGCCTTCTGTGTTGTACTCCGGCAGATAGCGATTGACTTTTTCGATCAAGTTTCGGTCGTGTGCCCGATCTGGATTAAGCCAAAAGATCGCCATTGCCCCGGTGGCTCGCGCACGGCTCACAGCCAAGCGAACCCAGTCCCGAATCGGCTCGTCCTTGGTTTGACACATTCGCCAAATATCGCCCTCCTGCACGGAGTGCTCCATCAAGACGCTACCAGCAGCGTCGAGCACACGAACAGTTCCCGCCGCAGACAACTCAAACGTCTTGTCGTGGGAGCCATACTCCTCTGCCTTTTGGGCCATCAGTCCGACGTTCGACACCGTTCCCATCGTGGTGACATCAAACGCACCATTCTGTTTGCAATCGTCGATCGTAGCTTGGTAGATCCCGGCATAGCAGCGATCGGGGATCACGGCCTTCATATCATGCAATTGGCCGTCAGGCCCCCACATTCTTCCCGAGGAACGAATGGCTGCGGGCATCGAGGCATCGATGATCACGTCACTGGGGACATGCAAATTCGTAATGCCACGGTCCGAATCAACCATGGCGAGCTGTGGTCGCTGTTGGTAGACCGCTTCGATGTCCGACTTGATCTCCGCTTGCTTATCGGCGGGTAAGCTTTCGATCTTGGCATAAATATCACCAACCCCGTTACGAGCTTGAATTCCCAATTCGTCGAATAGCTCACCGTATTTCTCGAATACATCCTGGTAATAAACGCTCACCGCATGACCGAAAATGATCGGATCCGACACCTTCATCATCGTGGCTTTGAGGTGGAGCGAAAACAGAACATCGTTAGCTTTCGCATCTTCGATTGCATGAGCAAGAAAGGATCGCAGTGCTTGGCAACTCATCAAAGAAGCATCGATCGTTTCACCGGCCTGCAACTCGAGCGATTGTTTGAGCACCGTCGTTTGCCCGTCAGGGGTGGTCAGTTCGATTCGAACGGTACCGGCATCCGGCATCACGTACGACTGTTCGCTACCGAAAAAATCACCATCGTTCATGTGGGCAACATGCGACGCTGAATCTGCCGACCATGCCCCCATCGAATGCGGATTTTTCTTGGCGTACTCTTTCACCGGTACCGCCACGCGACGATCCGAGTTTCCTTCCCGCAAGACAGGATTCACCGCGCTGCCGAGTACTTTGGCATAACGTGCTCGAATGTCACGCTGTTCATCGGTCTGTGGATCCGCCGGAAATTCGGGGACAGCGAATCCTTGTTGCTGCAACTCGTCAATCGCCGCGGTTAACTGCGGAATCGAGGCACTAATATTTGGCAATTTGATGATATTGGCTTGTGGTGTCTTGGCCAATCCACCAAGTTCAGTCAAGGCATCTGGAATCCGTTGATCCTCGCTCAAAAACTCGGAGAAATTTGCCAAGATTCGGCCGGCCAGCGAAATATCTTTCAGCTCAAATTCAATGCCCGACGAACGGGTGAAAGCTCGGACGATCGGCAACAAAGACTGTGTGGCCAATGCCGGTGCTTCGTCGGTGTGGGTGTAAACAATCTTCGTCGATGGTCGGGTCACGCGTTGCCTCGGCTTGATTACACGTGTGAATGAATTGGTGAACAGTCCAGAATCCTAACATAACGACCACGGTGCGCGATCCTACCGCAAAAAGCTCGGCCGCCTCCTGCGAAACACTTGGTGCTTGCGGGGAAACGCTCGACTTCTTAAGGAAATCTGCGGCCGCGGAGAGATGCAGGGGGCGACTGTGTTATTTGCCAACCATCGGGTTACGCCGCATATCGGCGTGGGCCACCATCCCGCAGAGGGTCACCAGACCGAGTAGGGTCAGCCTTAAAAAATCTGGGCTGGGTGGCAAGGCATCAAACTCCATCGCAACCGCCTACAATGGGGATGTTGGCAAAACCCACTCGCACCTGATTATTGAGTCTCCAGCATGGACAAGTTCGCACGCGTTCGAATCACCGTCGGCTTGGCCGCAATCCTGTTTGGTTCGAGCGGGCATTCGCTGCGAGCGGATACCACCAACCATGTACAGGTGGACCGAGGGGATGCCGGGATGGTCGTAAGCGACACCGCTGTCGCCAGCCGAATCGGACGACAGGTCTTGGTCGATGGCGGCAATGCTGTCGATGCGGCGGTCGCCACTGCTTTCGCATTGGCCGTCAGCTGGCCAGAGGCGGGGAATATCGGCGGCGGCGGCTTTATGATCGTCCGAACAGCTGATGGGGAAGAAGCCGTCTGTGTTGATTATCGCGAAGTCGCCCCGCTGGCGATGACAGCGACTTCCTTTCAACGCGACGATACCACGTTTTCCCAAAAAGCCGTCGGCGTGCCCGGTACGGTTCGTGGCATGGCCGCTGCCCATCGTCGCTATGGCCAACTACCTTGGTCACGATTGGTGGCCCCCGCTGCAAAGCTCGCTGCCGATGGAATCGTGGTCGATCAATCACTCGCCAGATCACTGAACGCCGTATTGCAGCAACCTTCAGTAAAACAACAAGCAAAGTTCGCTGAATTACGGCGAGTTTATGGAACGGCCGATGGTTCACCTTGGCAAATCGGACAAGTGCTGGTTTTGCCAGAACTTTCTCGAACGCTATCAGAAATCGCTGAGCATGGCCCTGACGCGTTTTACACCGGTCGCTTGGCTGAATTGCTGGTCCAAGAAATGCAGCGGGGAAACGGATTAATCTCGGCGGCGGATTTGCAGCGTTATCGCGCCAAGATTCGGCCGGCCCTACGAGGAACATTTCGTGGATACACCATTCTCGGTGCACCACCACCAAGCTCAGGAGGAACGTGCGTCATCGAAGCGTTGAATATTCTTGAAAACTTTGAATTGTCCAGCCGCGATCGTTTCGACCCCAAAAACATTCACTTGATTGCAGAAAGCTGTCGCCGAGTGTTTGCAGATCGAGCGCGTTTTTTGGCTGACCCGGATTTTGCTGAAATCCCTCCACACTTAACGACCAAGGCCTACGCAAAAGAGCTGGCGAATTCGATCCAAAGAGGTCGCGCGACTCCGAGTGAAACGGTTGCTCCCGAAATTCCACTGACGCCTGAGAGCAACAATACGACACACTTTTCAGTCATTGATGCGAATGGGATGGCGGTCAGTAATACCTACACACTGGAAGCAACCTGGGGCTCACGATTGGTCGTCGCCGGTGCTGGTTATGTGCTGAACAACGAAATGGGAGATTTCAATTGGTTCCCAGGTGAAACCAATCGCTTGGGTCGAATTGGAACCGCAGCAAACTTGGTCGCGCCCGGAAAGCGAATGCTCAGCTCGCAAACACCAACCATAATCGAACGTGATGGCAAAGTCGTTTTAGTAACAGGCAGTCCCGGTGGCCGAACAATCATCAACACGGTGCTATCGATCGTGTTGAATGTCACCGAGTTTTCCATGGATGCAGCGACCGCCGTAGCGGTTCCACGGATGCACCATCAATGGTTTCCCGATCAGGTGGAATTGGAACGACTCGATCAGCCGCCGCACAAGAATGTGATCGATGCTCTACGTGAGCGTGGACATAAAGTCATCAACCGTCCGCTCCAAGGATCGGCACACACCATTGCCATTGACGCCAAAACGGGAGACATGATCGGCGTCGCCGATTACCGTCGCGGCGGCCGGCCGGCTGCGATCTCCAACGATCGCTTAGCGGTATGGGATTTCGCGGAATCCGCCGGAACAGCATTGAGTTCCTGTCGATCCAGTGGCCTCAAACCCGCACATTGGTCGGGTGATTTTGGCACTGCAAAAACCGATGGGCTGGATCGACTCCGCATCAGTGATTGTCCGCAAGAAGGAATGCAAGCCACATTCGACTTGCCATCCAACGCTAGCCAACTGACTTGCGAAGTAAAAATCGATTCCGCACATTTGCACGGCGAAACGACAGGCGAACAGCTTCGAATCGAATGGCTGGACCCCGCCGGCAACTCGATCACGGCAGGAACTTTGGGGCGTTTTTCCGATCAGCAAATTACCTTCCGAAGTGAGCAAGAGGACAAATCGCCACCGCAACATTACACAACCTTGTCGACGGACGGGCGACTGGCAACCGTGCTGCTGAATCTGGTTCTCGACACCGAGAAAAACCAACATCGACTTTTCATTCGCGAGGCGGCGCAACCAGACTGGCAACTCACCCAAATCACGCCAATCGATCCTGGTACAAAGGCGACCAAAATACGACTCACTCTCGTCGGCCCGCTGCGTGAAGAAGATGAATTCATCTTGCTGGATCGGATTGATATCCGTTGTATGACTAAAAACTAATCTCAACACACACCCCGCCCACACGAACTGCGATCGCATGCCTGAGAAAGACTGGATTGACTCTTTCGGTTTCATTCATCAGATCCGCCACAACCCGATGCTTTAGGATCACGAGTATCTGTCGTACTACGAAAACCAGGAAGATCACTCGATCAATCTGGGAGATTGGCGACTTGGTTGGT
>JAYZAR010000053.1:0-14741 GCA_036339635.1 Planctomycetota bacterium
CGGCGATTGATTTTCACAGGCGTTCGACGAGTTGATGTCCGCCCGAGATCAACATGATCTCGATCGCTTCGCGCATCATGATTGATCACCTCCGCATTCTCGAACACCCAAGGATCACCGATCAACTCTCGCAACTCATCACCGATGTTCGGCCGATGCAATCCGGTGGCGACCAAGATGGTGATGTCATTCCGGGGAATCCCTGCAGCGATCAGGGTTTCGAGGGTCGGCCGCAGAAAAATGTGATTCGGTACCGGTCGTGTAATATCGCAAATGGCAATGCAAGCTGAGCGACAAGAGGTCGCGACTTCGAACAAAGGCAATGAGCAAGGAACACTGGGATGCTGAATTGCGTCACGAACCGCTGCCGCCGGATCATGAATCACCGGCATCTTCGGTTTGCGAACAACCGTCACTTCCACCGAATCAGGAAACTCCACGGGCAGTCGGGAACGCCCATAAAGTAACCAATGATCCGTTGCCGACATCGTGATACAAACTCGGAGTGAAGAATCGTGGGAACTGGAACTCAGAAGGGCAAACCATCGCTCTACCGAAAAGAACGTTATCGGTCATAAAACCGAACGTTGACCGCCCCATCAACGAGAATACGTTGGCCCGTTGTTGACAACTTACCGGTCGCCGCATCAATCTTCAACGTCACGACGTTACCGCTATTTTGGTTGCCGACAACCAAGTACTGCCCCGTCGGATCGATACCGAACCCCCGTGGAATCTTGCCTTCGGTCGATGTATTCCCGAGATACACAAGTTTCTGGCTCGGAACATCCAGGCGAAACGCAGCGATGGAGTTGTGGCCTCGGTTCGAGACATACACGTACCTACCACTTGGGTGAACCAAACATTCCGCTGTGCTGTTGTTCATCTCGCGATCAGCTTCGGGGATCGTATCGCGAATTTCGACCGAACGCAGAGATCCCTTTTCGCTGTCATAATCCAACACCGCAACTCTCGAAGTCATTTCAAGGTTTGCGACAGCAACTTGATGGCTTGGTTCAAAACAAAAGTGCCGAGGTCCACCACCAGCCGGCAGCTGCAGAAAGGGCTGTTTTGATGGTTTCATCTTGGCTGTCTTTGGATTGACGTCGTAGATCAAGACTTGATCTTTACCCAAATCATTGACAAAAGCCTGAGTGCCATCGGCATTGAAATTGATCGCATGAGCATGTGGTGAATTTTGACGATTCGGATTAGCGCCGCTGCCACCGACATGTTGCATCAAAGAACCAACAGCTCCCAGCGACCCGTCGGCAAGAATGGGAAACAACGCACAGCTGCCACCACTGTAATTCGCCACCCCAACACATTGGCCTGTTGGGTCCACCGCGATGTGACACGCTGCACCACCCCCACTCGACCGCTCATTGAGCTTTCGAAGGGTTCCATCATCATTGATTGCGAAGGCCATGATTCCGACCGAATCAGGTCCGTCACTGGAAACCTCGGAGACGGCATACAACAACGGGCGAGTCGGATGCAGCGTCACAAACGACGGATTCTCCGCCTCGGCAGCCAAGATAGGCTCCGACAACTCGCCGGTCTCTGGATTGAACCGCGAAACATAGATTCCTTCACTGCTGCCGCGGGTATAGGTACCGACATAAACCAGCATCTCGGCAGATACGCTCGAAACGCCGCACAACGAAAACAGCAGCACAAAAGTTCTGATCATCATTGACTCCCAGTTTGGAACAGCGCAGAGGAGTATCATGAACGCTGGCGATCTGGGTGTCCAGAAACGCGAACTGGCTGCGTCCGAAATTCCTGAAACCTCCATCGCATCCTCATGCGTCCCAATCAATCTGCCTGATCAAAACGCTCATGCCAACGAACACCCACCAAAGCCTGAACGACCCCTCGCCTAGCTCCCCTCCACCTGAAGTCCGGGGAAGCGTTGTAAAATCAGTCAACAGGTTCATCCTGGCTGCCGCCGTCACCCTTCTTTTGGCTGGCACTCTGCAAAGCAAAGATTTCGACATCGTGATCCGCGGCGGGCGAATCGTGGATGGTACCGGCGGGCCTTGGTATCGCGCTGATGTCGGAATAACTGAAGGTAAAATCGCCAGCATCGGGCAACTGGAGGCAGACCGAGGCAAAACGGTGATCGATGCGAATGGCAAAGTCGTCGCCCCAGGTTTCATCGACATGATGGGCCAGACCGCATCACCCATGATGTCTGACCCCAAAACTGCTTTGAATCTACTGACCCAGGGAATCACCACCATCAATGCGGGCGAAGGAGGATCCGCGGCGCCCCAAACACAAGCCGATGGCGAACGAATGGGATACACAACGATGGCAGAGTATTTCACGTTGCTGGAATCGAGTGGTTTACCGGTCAACGTGACACAAACGATCGGTCATACCCAGGTACGCAGACTCGTGATGGGGAATATTGACCGGAGGCCGTCAGATGAAGAAATCAAGCAGATGCGTCGTTTGGTCGCCGAAGCAATGGAAGCGGGTGCCATCGGTGTCTCCACTGCCTTGATCTATCCACCCGCCGTTTATGCGCGGACCAAAGAGATCGGTGAACTAGCAGCAGAAGCCGGCAAGTATGGCGGTCGCTACTACACACATATGCGTAACGAAGGTGACCGATTGTTAGAAGCAATCGACGAAGCGATTGAAATCGGACGGGTTGGAAAAACACCAGTGCACATCTTTCACCTCAAAGCGGCCGGGCAACAAAACTGGGGGAAAATGCAATCCGCCCTCGCCAAAATCCGTCAATCCCGCTCCCAAGGCATCCAGGTAACCGCCGATATTTACCCTTACGTCAACAATGGACTTGGCATCGCGGCACTGATTCATCCGCGCCATTTTACTGATGGATTCAGTGCCTTGATCGACCGATTGAATGACCAAGAACTACGTCACGAGATCCGTCAAGAAATCGAGAAAACGACTGGCTGGGAAAACTGGTACCGCCACGCTGGCAGCGACTGGAACCGTATCGTCATCGGTCAAACCAATGAACCTCGCTATAGGGAATACGATGGCAGCACCATTCAACAAATTGCCGATTCCGTATCTGAAGACCCCTGGGAGGTATTCTTCACGCTGGTACGTCGCGGTGCGTTTGCCCTGCCGGAAACAATGTCCGAGGCGAACAAGATCGCTGCCATGCAACAAGAGTTCGTCTCGTTTTGCACCGATGTGGGGCCGGCTGGGGGTAACCGGTCAGCATCTCATCCACGCGGCTATGGTTCGTTCCCAAGACTGCTGTCGTACTACGTGCGGGATTTGGGAGCGATCAGTCTGCCACGAGCTATTGCTCAGGCAACTGCCGCTGCAGCCAACAATGTGTTCGCGTACGACCGAGGTCGGATCGCGATCGGCTTAGCCGCTGATGTCATTGTTTTTGATTACGAAGCGATCACGGACAACGCAGATTTTAAAAACCCTCACGCAGTTTCCGAGGGCATGCACCACGTGATCGTGAATGGCAAACTCGTTTTGCAGGATGGAAAACAAACCGGTGCCCTACCGGGACGTGTCTTGCGTGGGCCGGGATTCAAAAAGAGCACGGCTGCCTGGCAAGTTGCTTCTGGCATCAGCAATCCTGAATTTGCCGCCTTTGATCAACAGATCGCCAAGCTAATGCAAGCACATCGCGTCCCCGGGATTTCAGTCGCAGTCACCGATGGCGGGAAAGTCGTTTTCGCTCGCGGTTATGGCTACGCCGATGTTGCGAACCGCCAGGGTGTCCAACCGGAGAGCCTGTTTCGGATCGCCAGCATTTCCAAACCAATCACGGCGGTGGCAATTCTGAAATTAGCAGAAGATGGAAAATTGAAACTAACGGACAAGGTCTTTGACCTCCTCGACTTCGAAGCAGACATTCAGGCAGCCGCAAAAAATTTTGATCCGCGATGTCGTGACATCACAATCGAGCAACTTCTCCAGCATCGTGGTGGTTGGGATCGCAATCAATCTTTCGACGCGATGTTTCAATCGGTCCGCTTTGCGGAACAACTCGATCTACCACCACCGGCAGATCAAACAACTGTCATCCGCGCGATGCTATCACAATCGCTCGATTTTGCACCGGGCGAAAAGTATGCCTATTCGAACTTTGGCTACTGTCTGCTCGGGCGAATCATTGAATCACGGACCGGCCAAACCTATGAACAGTTCGTGCAGCAACAAATACTGGAACCCATCGGCATTACATCCATGCGACTTGGCAGGACACGTTTAGGCGGTCGCGTCGACAACGAGGTTCGTTACTACCACCCGCAGACTTCCCAATCTGTTTTTGCCGAAGACGTGGGAAAGGAAGTCCCAAACCCTTACGGTGCCTGGCACCTCGAAGCAATGGATTCACACGGTGGCTGGATTGCATCGGCCACCGATTTGGCAAAATTCGCTGCTGCCTTTGATGATCCTGCACAGTCGCCTCTGCTCTCTGCTGAAAGCATCCAGCGGATGCACGCCCGACCAGACGGTCTTGCTGGACACACAAAAGATGGCACAGAGAAAGCAGTCTATTACTCACTCGGCTGGCTAAATCGTGTCGTCACCGAAAACCAGGTGAATCACTGGCATACCGGATCGCTTCCGGGCACTTCGACTATTTTGATCCGCCGACACGATGGCAAAAACATGGTCGCCTTGATGAATTGCCGGACAAGTCCATCCCCCAACCGGCTCAGCAGAGCAATCGATCAATTGCTTCATCGGGCAACCAACGCCTCACTCAAGGAGTGACGACGACCGCGGGCAACAGTCCCAGACGACGGAAGCTCGCGGAGCAGAGGGGTAAAAAGTATGGCACCGTGTACAGCGGCAGGCGACCGACGACTGCCGAAACCAGGAAATTCAATCGCCCAAATCAATTTCGCTCATGCGTTCGCAGCGTGGGCTTCGGTCCCGCCGGCTCACCTTCCAGCTGTGGCAAAATCCAATGCAATCCGTCTAGGTTGTCCTGCAGGCGTTGCTCCACGTCATCTTGGGTATGACCAATGATTCCAATCGGGCCGTCATAGCCTGATTCGGCGATCGTTTTCATCAGTGAAACATCCAGCTCACCCTCGCCAAGCGGCAAAATTTTCTGCCCCCGCTTTTCACCATCCTTGGTCATGCCGTTCAGATTTAGGCACAACAGATGAGGTTTCATTCGCTGCAAAACCTCGCTGAATTGAGACACATGCTGATGGCCATGGTGCAGATTGTAAACAATGCCAACATGATCGGCCTTGTGATGCTTTCGTAGAAATTCACAGACAGCGACCATGTTCTCTGGTTCACCACTCCAACCGCCATGGTTGTAAATGCCTAATTGACAACCAGCTGTTTTCGCTTGCTCGACCATCGGCAGCAATTGCTCGGCAGCCTGACGAACTTTCTCTGCCCGCGTCGCTCCAGTTGGCTGAGCAAGCATCCTCCAAATCTGTGGATGCAAATCGTATTTCTTGAACAGAGCGAAAGCGTGTTCGTGCATTCCCCAAAAGGCAAAGTACTCGATCCCATGCTTTCGGTATTGCTGTATTTCCTCCTCGAATGTCGGCACATGCTTTTCACGCCAATCGTAAGCAACCCGCTTAAGCCCCAATCGGCGGACCATCTCAGCCCGCTCAGAGGGACTTCGCTCCCGGGAATCAAACGGCACAATACACCAGGCCACTAAGTTCTGATCCCGCAAATTTTCTGGCGGAGCTGCATCCACCTTCGAAATGAGAATCAAACTGATCAGCAAAAAAAATGGATTACGCATGCGTTCAGTTTAACGTGGTAAACACGTCAAACAACGAGGTTGACCTCGCTCATCAAATTAGGCCGCGGAGCCTGGCCCTCGAACCATTTCTTTGCAATGGCTTGCAGACGAACTGGGCAGCCCTCCCTCGTTTGAAGGATTCGGTTGAATGATCAGGCCCGACGGCCAAGCTAGATGACCTGATTTCATGAACAGGTGCGTTCCACAATCGGCCAAATCGCGAAGTCCTTGGATCTTCAGCATTCGTCCATCCCAGCAGACACAAGTTCTGAGAAACTGAAAAACTATCTGACTTGACGAGTCTGCCCCGGCAATGAGCTCGCGAGATCGGCAATGAGCTCGCGAGATCGGCAATGAGCTTGGCAGAGACCTTAACGCACGTCTCTTGGTAAACTCGCTGGACTTGCCCCCCGACTAACATCACGCAAATTGACCGACCTGCGGCAGAGGTACATCCTCATTGCAGCATCCACAACCTTGCAGGTAATGAACAAATGATCACCCAACTGCGCCTTTCGACACGTCTTGGCTGGATCACCGGCGTTCTCACGTTGCTGATGGGAACCGTCTTGAAGGCTGCCGATGCCGAAAACACGTGGCCTCAATTCCGCGGACCGGACGGTAACGGCATGACGGCGGAGGCCTATCCAGCGGAGTGGGGTGACGGCCAAAACATCGCATGGTCCACCGAAATTCCAGGTGGCGGTTGGTCCTCGCCCGTGGTTTCTGGCAACCGCGTCTTTGTGACCAGCGCAGTTTCGCCCGACGACATCCGACCGAAAGGGTGGGGCGACGGAGTCTCATCCATGCGTTCGTTTTTTCAATCGAAGCCCCCGTCGAAACCGTTGAGTTTCCAAGTCCACTGCCTCAATCTCGAGAGCGGCGATCTGCTCTGGAGCAAGCAGGTCGTTTCGCGAAAGCCCTCGTTTAAGATCCATCCTTCGAACTCGTACGCAACGGAATCTCCAATCGTTGATGGTGACCGTGTCTATGCGTACTTTGCGGCCATCGGTTCGGTTGCCTGCCTGGATGCCCAAGGCGAGGTTGTATGGCAGAAGGAGGTCGGCGAATTTCCGACGTCGAGTGATTTCGGAACCGGCAGTTCCCTCGCCATGGTTGATGAAAAGTTGTTTATCCAATGCGACAACGAAAAAGAATCGTTCGTCTGCGCGTTGGAGACCAAAACCGGAAAGGAACTTTGGCGAGTACCGCGAACTAGTCGTACAAGCTGGAGCTCACCGGTTGTCTGGAAGAACAACCAGCGAACCGAGCTCATTGTATGTGGTAGCGGTTTCGTCACGTCGTACGATCCCGTCACTGGGAAGGAACTTTGGAGCCTGCCCGGGATGGGTGGTGCATTCAGTGCTTCACCAACTTTTGACGCAGAGCGGATCTACTTAGGCAACAGTGGTCGCATGAGTCGCGGCCCATTGGTAGCAGTCCAGGCGGGCGCTAACGGAGAGCTCGATATAGACTCCACTGACGGAAATGGCGTCGCTTGGGCCGCAGATGCAGCAGGTCCGGGAATGTGCTCACCGGTTGTAGTCGCGGGTCGTGTGTACGTCTTGAGCCGAGGTATTCTTTCTTGCCACAACGCAGCCACGGGCGAGCGGATTTATCGTCAGCGAATGCAAAACGCCTCGAGTGTAACGGCATCGCTGTGGGCGACGGACGATAAAGTCTTCGTGCTTAACGAGTCGGGCGAAACATCGGTCGTCAAAGTCGGTGACGAATTCGAACTACTAGGTTCTAACGAAATCGAGGGCTTGTTTTGGGCGACTCCATCGGTCGCGAATGAATCGTTGTTACTGCGGGGTGCTGCAAACCTCCATTGCATCCGCAAGTAGATCCACAGATCGACCGAGTACGCTTTCGGCAGTGTAAGTGGTTGCTACCACTTACCAATCCTGCGTCAATCTTCTGCTGCGTTACAGACTGCTGCGGCCCGCTTGAGTGCGCCGCAGCTTTCTGTGTAAGTGACAAAATAAACTCAACGCCTCTCATGATTCCGCGTTGAGAGCGACGATCATGCGGCTGTATTTTTTTTCGCCGCAGGGAATTGCAAAGAACACTGCTGCTTGGAAAACTGTGCAACGAACCGCAGGGAGGCAATCGCCTCTTCCGCAGCGTGCTTTGTCCGCGTTTTTATTTCCCTCCAGACGACGCCCACAAGGACCGAGCGGTGACACTGAGGATCAAAACTCCGTCGGTGCTGGTGGACGGTAAGGACTGCCATCCTCGCTCAACCTCTGACTAATTTTTGGAACAGCTTGGCTGTGGATGCCACCTTTGCGAGAGGAGTGTGACAACCCCTCAAGGAGTAAACTGCACTGGCTTCCCCAGTACACGATGTCCGCTTGGCCAACCTGCTGAGCTTGATCAAACCGCTCACATTTTCGCTGCAAATCTTCGTATTGCGTCATTTCATCGACCGTGAGGATTTTCGAGTCACGAACCTGAAAAAGATCCAATCTCAAACCCGAATCAACCACCAAGCCGGCGTCCGACATCAATTGACGGATACGATCATCTACTAGCATGCAACCTTGGCGGAACAGATGAAGTGTCGAGATGACGGGATTGGGGCGAAATCTCCGAGCAGCGCGAAACGCAACCGTCGACGCAATAACACTCGACAGGATAAAAAAGGCTGACAACGATAACGTAGAAAATCCGAATGTTCTTATCAACAAGAGCACACCAGGCAAAAAGCACAAGAACAAAACGCTCAGTCCAAGCAGGCTTCCCCAAACAGCACCCTCAACCTGCTTGCGACAAAAACGCGTACGCCCGATTCCAACCGCCAACACAGCGGCAAGCATCACTGGCAAACCACCAAGTAGCACCATCAACAACGAAGAAATCATTGCAGAACGCCTCACAAAAATTTTTAACCTGGTCGCATCCGCTCACGAAAAACCAGCGACCATAGATTTAACAACCGAGCACAGGTTCATTTCCACAAGGCCGTCAAGCCAACGCGAATCCAACAGCCGCCTCAACATTCAGCTGGAATGACAAACAACGCTTGCCCTGTTCCAAGTTGCAGCACAATCCGGCAAAAATGCTGTGCCCGAGCGTGCCGATCCCGATGCGATAAATCTACTTTGCCTCTGCTTCAGTTTCGGACTCAGTTTCGGACTCAGTTTCGGACTCAGTTTCGGACTCAGTTTCTGTCGTATCGACGATGACCGCTCGTTGGGCAAGGTCATAAACAGATCCGGCCGGCAGAGCGATGTAGTCAGGTTCACCCTCTATCACCGGTAGCGTTCGGTCATAGAAAAAAACGCGCCCCTGGCCGATGACTCTTGCTTGGGATTTTTGAACTTCGATCGCCGTTGCCTCATCCAAACCAATCCCCAACAACTGCGGGTGACACCGCATCAGTTCAGTCATATCTTTTTGACGCCCTCGCTGCGTGAAGTGTTGATCAATGGCAACGCCGCTAATGAATCCCAATCCACCACGCTCATAGCCAGGTGCCATAATTCGATAGTTCCCAATGGGCGTAGCCCGTGCGAGGTAACGCGCCTGGATCGACGCCCCTGCGGAAGATCCTCCCACGACCCCACCACGCAACAGCGCCGTTTTCATTAACTCATGTGCGGTCGTACCGTAGTAGGAGTCAGCGAAGTTCCATTGCCGACCACCACCAAACCAAATTCCGGTTGCATCCTGGAGAGGCTCCAAAAAAGCGTCATCATTATCAGCTTTTCGCCGATCTTTCGTGTGGATGAACGTTGCATGCTGGACTCCCATCTGTTGCCATTGCTGAACCGTTCGTTGTTGTTCACCAACATCATCTGCCTCACTGCAGGGCACGTAAACAAGCTTCGCCTTTTCAGGTCCGCCAGCGAGTTCGACAAATCGATCCATCAACCCCTCGGGCATACCGCCGCCCCCAACGATCAAGAGCGTTCCCTCTTTCACCACGGGTATACGCGGCTTCTCGGGTGGAAAAGGCTCGAGCGTTCTGTCGATAGCATCTCGACGCCACTCGGTCAGATCGATCAATGAATTCCAAGGCGGTTGACGTCGTGAACGCTGCTCTGTGATCGATTCCACTCGGGCTTCCAGCCGCTCCGTTGCTGGCAAACAAAACGTCGTCTTCCCGTCTCCGAAACAGAATATTTTCCGGCCTGCAAGCACCAGCATCGTCACTGGCTCCAACAGGACTCCCACCGCACGTGGTTGCTTCGCCAGAACTTGCAGTAATGTTTTGGTTGTCAGGTGCGGTTCTTCCCGAACACATCGCAAAATGCAATTTGGCAATTGATTCATTCCAGCGACGGGATCCCACGCAGCTTCTTCGCCATCGGAATCTGAGATAACCGCTGGTAGGTAGCACTCGCTCAAACACTCCGCCCATGAAGCGTCAGCGACCAATACTCCCCCCCTTGCAACAAATCGGGTGATCTCTGACGACAAGCCAGCGATCGCTTCAAGTTGGCTATCACCTTCGCTGCTTGAGATTGCGGTAATCGCGACCACATCAGCAGTCTTCAAAGCGGTTTTCAGCAACTCTACCGGCACGACCTCTGATTCAACACGTGAGAAATTTCCCGCATTAGTGATCCCCGCACGAATTTCCACCATCAATGGATTCGCGTTCGCTGTTTGACCGAGCTTCACCGAATCAAACCAAACAACCTGCTTTTCGCGAACGAGGCCGCGGAGGTAAGGACGCACCCGTTCAAAATCCTCCAATCCATGATTGATAATGATCTGGCCATTGATCTTAAGATCCTCGGGCCAATCACTATAACGCTCGTCAAACTCCTGTGCAGAAACGGAAGAAAAACAGAACAAAACCAGCAAGAGACAAGAAAGCGGTGAATTAGTTTTCATGCTTTATCAGAGGTTAATTGGGGCGGTAGAACACAAGTCATTCGGGGAAAGGTGATTCATCCCTCGCGACTCAAAAAATATACAGATCAAAAGGAAAGCAATCGCTTGATTTCGATTTGAAGCGGCGATCTCCGCCTGACTCGATCAAGTACCAGATGCATCTGCTACGCCAGCAGACCCTCCACCACTTGACCATGCACATCGGTCAAACGGAAGTCTCGTCCTTGGAAACGATACGTCAACTGCTCATGATCGAGTCCGAGCAAATGCAGGACGGTGGCGTGTAGATCGTGGACATGGACCGGATTCTCGATCGCACCAAAACCAAACTCATCTGTTTTTCCGTACACCTGCCCCGGCTTGATTCCACCACCAGCCAACCACATCGTAAAAGCGTCAATGTGATGGTTGCGTCCGGTGAACTGCCGGACTTCACCCATCGGAGTTCGGCCAAATTCGCCACCCCAAATCACAATTGTTTCATCGAGCAGACCACGCCGTTTCAAGTCACGAATCAGTGCCGCGCCGGGCTGGTCGATATCTCGGCATTTGCTGGGAAAATGTTTTTCAAGTGTCTCGGTAGAACCGCCGTGGTGATCCCAATTTGTATCGTAGAGCTGAATAAATCTGACACCACGCTCTACCAAACGGCGGGCAAGCAGACAATTCCTTGCGAAGCTCGCCTGTTGTGGATCTTGAATCCCGTACAGGTCAAGTGTTTCCTGGCTTTCATCACGAATGTCCATCAACTCAGGCGCGCTCGTTTGCATTTGATACGCCATTTCATAAGCGTTGATCCGAGTCGCAATCTCATCGTCACCGGTAGCCACCAGCCGTTTGAGGTTTAGTTTACCAACGGTTTAAACTAATTGCCTTTGCTGATCTGCCGTCACAGAACTAGGGGTCGAGAGGTTCAGAATTGGATCGCCCTGGTTTCTCAGTGGAACTCCTTGATAGGTACTCGGCAGCATTCCGCTCCCCCACAGCACAGCGCCACCTCGTGGGCCGCGTGGTCCACTCTGCAGAACCATAAAGCCAGGTAAATCTTGGCACTCACTGCCAATCCCGTATGTCACCCATGACCCCATGCTGGGGCGACCAAATTGACCACTCCCGGTGTTCATAAACAACTTTGCCGGCGCGTGGTTAAACAACTCGGCTTTACAAGTTTTGACAATACTGATCTCGTCAACGATTTCGGCGGTCTTGGGGAGCAAATCACAAACCCAAGCACCACTCTTGCCATATCGTTTGAAAGTGCGACGTGATGCCAATAGATTGCGGCGATGACTGCTATCCATAAAGGCAAAACGCTTGCCGTCGACGAAGCTGTCTGGGATCGGTTGACCATTCAATTTTGTAAGATCCGGCTTATTCTCAAACATCTCTAACTGAGAAGGGCCGCCCGCCATGAACAGGAAGATCACATTCTTAGCTTTGGCTGGAAAGTGACTCGGCTTGGGCGCGAGTGGGCTCTCGACCTGATCCTTCGCTGCGACCCTTCTTTCGCCCAACATGGTTGCCAACGCGGCCGAGCCAACACCCACACCACATTGACTGAAGAAATGCCGTCGCGTTTGATCTTGAAATGGATTCAGAGGTCTCGTCATGTTTATTCGCGGGTGATTGTCTCATCAAGATTTAACAGTACTCGTGCCGCTGTCAGCGAATCGAGCGGTCGCAACAATTGAAGCTCCGATTCATCTGGCTGTCGTCCAGTACAACTCCGAAACGCATCTTCCAGACCACCTTTTTCAATGATCCGTTTAAGTGACTGAGCGAACTCAAAGAAGGCTGCGTCGTTCATCAGCGCCAGCGACTGAAGAGGTGTATTACTTCGATTCCGGCGGGTACAACTGCTGTACCCGTCGGGCGCATCAAAAACGTTCAAAGATGGTGGTGGCGTCGCGCGATAGACAAACGTGTAAAGCCCGCGTCGATATCGATCAGCCCCGGTGCTTGCCTTCCACGATCGTCTTACCTGCCCCTGGCTCATCACGGCGCTGGGGATTGGTGGATAGACGGGCGGTCCACCGAGCTGCGACGAAAGCTGACCGCAAGCCACTAAGGCAACATCACGAACAATCTCAGCGTCAAGTCGCAATCTTTGCTGTCGTGCGAGTAAACGATTCTCCGCATCAACCTTGGATAGGTCATCTCGAAAAGCGGAGCTTTGACGGTAGGTGTGCGAAGTCACAATGAAGCGATGAAGTGACTTCAGATCCCAACCACCATCGATAAACTTGATTGCCAACCAATCCAACAACTCCCGATGCGTCGGGCGGGCACCGAGCAACCCAAAATCGTTTTCCGTGTCAACCAATCCGCGTCCAAAGTATTGTTGCCAGACGCGATTTACGATCACGCGTGCGGTCAACGGATTGTCAGGACTGACCAACCAGCGAGCCAAATCCAAGCGATTGGGTCGCTCTTGAGCCGATTTAAATGGGTGCAAGATCGCCGGCGTCCCCGGAGTCACTTCGTGGGCTGGCCTCGTGAAGTCTCCCTTGATCAAAACAGTGGTCTTACGTGGGGTCGCTCGCTCACGCAACACCAAGGTTGTGGGAGCGTTACTGAACGCCCTGTTTAACTCGTCGTACCGTTTTTTCAGACGCGCAAATTCTTGATGGTCATTCCCTCGCCAAACCGAAGCAATCTCTAGCTTCTGCACGAGATTGCGTTTCGTTGCTTCAACCGCCAATGCCTTGGAAACCTTGCTGGGAAGTTTCTTTTTCGCTTCCTCATCAAGACTGGCCTCCCAATCAATTTGCTCCTCCGCGTGCGTCACAAAATATGCACCTAAATTCTTTTCCGCTTGTTTCCTCTGAGCTGTGAGCTCACTGACGTCAAGATCAGGATCGTAGACTTTGATCGAAGGCTCATCTTGGTCGTTGAAGAAGGCAAATAGCTGATAGAACTCTTCTTGCTTGATGGGATCAAATTTATGATCGTGGCATTGAGCACAACCAATGGTCAGCCCCATCCACACCGTACCCGTCGTAGCCACACGATCAAAAATACTATCGATTCGATACTGCTCGCGGTCGATCCCGCCTTCCTGATTGATCTGGGTATTCCGATGAAACCCGGTCGCGACTTGCTGACCAATGGTTGCATCGGGCAGCAAATCCCCGGCGAGTTGCTCAATCGTGAATTGATCAAACGACATTCCCTGATTCAACGCATCGACAACCCATTCGCGATAACGCCAAATGGAGCGGGGCGAGTCGATTGAGTAACCGTTACTGTCGGCGTACCGAGCTTGATCCAACCACCACCGGCCCCAACGTTCACCGTAATGGGGACTACTGAGCAATCGGTCAACGAGTGTTTGCCATGCGATTTCCGGATTGCGAGCGAAATCATCATTGAACTGTTCGATTTCTGCAAGCGTCGGCGGTAACCCGATCAGATCCAAACAAACTCGCCGGATCAAGGTGCTGGCACCGGCGGACGGTGACGGCGTCAGGCCCGACTCACTTAATCGCGACAGCACAAATCGATCGATCGGATGCCTTGCATTAGGAACAGAGGGTGGCTCGGAACGTCGCGGTGATTGAAACGACCAATGCTTTTCGTACTCCGCTCCTTGAAGAACCCATTGCTGAAGGATTTCACGTTGAGTCTCTGTCAATTGCTTTCCGGATTCGGGAGGCGGCATCTGATCGCTAGGATCGTTCGAATTGATCCGCTCGATGAGTGGGCTTGCCTTTGGATCCCCAGCAACCACTACGCCTGATTCAAACGCTCCTTGCATGGTATCCAATCGCAAGTCGGCTTCCCGAGCCACTTCATCAAATCCGTGACAGGCAAAACAATTCTCCGCCAAAATCGGCAGCACATCTCGATTAAAACGCAATTCAACAGCAGGCGCATCAACCGCCATTCCCGCGATGGTCACGAGCAAGATAATAAAAACAGCCAAACCAAACTTCTTCACGTCGCAACCCGTTGCCCGGAGGTTCTGTCCGCAGAGACTGATGACACGAAACAGCCCTGAAAAGGGCAAAACCAAAAAACACACCGGTCGTTTTTCGGAGGCTCCAAAAACGTCACCTGAACTTCCCTCCCAGTATAGCCAGAACGGTCAATCACGACTGATCGATGAGATATGGGAACTTACCATCTTTCTTGACGACTGTTTCGAGATCGC
>JAYZAR010000054.1:0-25752 GCA_036339635.1 Planctomycetota bacterium
ATTGCAAAAACCACTTTCAAGAAGATCAAACAAGCACAACAGGTTAATTGTGAGGCGACTGCGGGAAGGTATGTCCGTATTCGAGTCTTGTCAGAAGTAAACGCCGGACCTTGGGCTTCGATCTCAGAGTTGGGGATTATCGGTCAGTAGAGGGAATCGTCGGTGGTTGTCGGAACGCTCGGACTCGCGAACTTTTTTGTGTCTGAGGTGCGAACGGTCATTCCTAACGGGAGGTCGCTTTTTCATTGCTCAAACCCGGAACTAGCACTCGTCGACTCCGGTCACAGCTTCTTATTAGTGGGCGTGGGCAAGCTTAATGAGGGTTGTCATACTTGATTGTATGACAAGAAAACTCTCTCCTTCGATTGAACTCCTTTCACCTGCTGGCGATTGGGAGTGCGCGCGCGCCGCGATCGAAAACGGCGCCGATGCAGTCTATTTTGGTCTCGATTGTGGTTTCAACGCCCGGCATCGAGCCAAAAATTTTGGCCTCCAGGATCTGCCGGATTTGTGTCGGATGCTACGACGGCGTGGTGTTCGCGGTTATGCGACTCTCAATACCCTTGTTTTTCCCTCCGAGATGGACTCCTTGGTCGATGTGGTTCATCAAATAGCCGCTTCGGGGTTAGATGCGGTTTTGGTGCAGGATTTCGGAGTTGCTCGATTGGTGCATGAGCTTTGTCCTGAACTGGAAATTCACGCTTCGACGCAGATGAGTTTGACCAGTGCGGAAACAATCGCGGTTGCCCGCGAATTGGGTTTGTCACGAGTTGTTCTCGCGCGAGAGCTTTCAGTCAAAGAGGTTTCAAAGATCGCATCGGCGACCGACATGCCGTTGGAAGTTTTTATCCATGGCGCGCTCTGCGTCGCCTATTCAGGGCAATGTTTGACTAGCGAGTCGCTGGGCGGCCGGAGCGCGAATCGAGGGCAATGTGCTCAAGCCTGTCGCCTGCCTTATGAATTAATTTGTGACGGCGAGGATCGCGATTTGGGGGAGGTTCAATATTTGTTGAGTCCCCAAGATTTAGCGGGTTACGCATCGATTCCAGATCTGATTCAAGCAGGTGTTGCATCTCTCAAGATCGAAGGGCGATTGAAAACACCAGAGTATGTAGCCAACATTACAAGGCATTACCGTGACGCGATTGATGAAGCGCTCAAGACAGGTGTAGTCACCGTTGGGGAGGAAGCCAAACGGGAGATGGAGTTATCATTTTCTCGTGGTTTCTCGCCAGGTTGGCTTGAGGGTAATGATCATAAACGACTGGTCAAAGGGCTAGATTCAGCCAAGCACGGAATCCTTCTGGGTACTGTTACGGAAATAAATCAAGCTCGCCAGCAGATCCGGGTTGTCCTAGCAGCACCGACAGCACTGGGTGATGGTTTAGCCATTCAATCTTTCGAGGCGACGCAAGGGGGACGTATTTACGAAATCCTTGATGAGCGTGGTCGTGACTGTCGTGAGGCGATCACTGGCGCGACCGTCTGGATCACTTTCGGACGGGAGGATATTGATTGGTCAATCGTGAAGATTGATGACAGTGTTTACAAAAATGATGATCCACAGTTGAACCGCCGATTGAGGCAATCCTTTGACCGGAGTGACCCGGTGCAGCGGCAGGCACTCAATTTGTCGGTTGTGGCGAGGGTGGGTGAGCCGCTTCGATTGACTGGAAATGTTGCAAATGGAGGTTCTGTTTCCATTGAGACATCGGAAATATTGTCTCTAGCTCGAAAACGGCCAGCGACAATGGAATTACTACGTGAAAAACTTGGACGTCTGGGTGGTACCCCGTTTGAGCTGAACGAATTGCAAGCGGATCTACAGGGTGACCCGATGATCCCGATGGCGATGCTGAACCAATGTCGACGGGATTTGGTGGAGGCGTTGCTGAGTCAGTGCGACCGTGGTCCCGAGCGGGATCTGCACTTGGAAAAGGCCCGGTCCCTGCTGAAACCGATTGTTGAACAGGAAAGTCAGTCGGATGTCTTGTTGACGGTGCTCTGTCGGAGCTTGGCCCAGGTCGAAGCAGTCTGCGCGACTGACGTGGACGTCGTATATGCCGACTTTCATGACATTCGGCAGTACGCTGAAGTGGTGCAAATTGCCCGCCGCCACGAGAAACGGATCGGCTTGGCATCAGTGCGTATTCAGAAGCCAAGTGAAATGGGCTTGTTGAGAGTGATTGCTCGCCACCAACCCGATTTGATGTTGGCACGCAACTTAGCGGCAATGCAGTTTTGCCGCAGTGAAGCCTTGCCCTTTGTCGCGGACTTTTCGTTGAATGTTGCCAATCACCGTTCGGCCGAATGGATTAAAGAACTTGGTGCGACACGCGTGACGGCATCATACGACTTGAATCGAACGCAGTTGTTCGAACTGCTTGACTCGCTGCCGCCAGCCTGGATGGAGGTGGTGATTCATCAGTATATGCCGATGTTCCACATGGAGCATTGCGTTTATTGCGCGGTCATGTCACCAGGAACAAACAAAACGAATTGTGGGCGTCCCTGTGATCATCATGTAGTTCAGTTGCGCGATCGGGTTGGTGCCGAACATCCTTTGGTTGCGGATGTCGCCTGTCGCAATACACTCCTCAACGCGACAGCCCAAAGTGGAGCTGAGATCGTTTCCGATTTGGTTCAGTTGCGGGTTGCGGCGTGTCGAATTGAATTACTGAATGAAAACCCATCGGAGGTGCAATCGACGATTAGCATCTACCGGGATCTGCTTGCTGGTCGTGTCAGTGGACGCGACGTTTGGCGGCGGTTGCAGGCTGATAATCGAATCGGTGTGACGCGGGGCACGCTTGAGGCGCAAAGAAATCCGTTGGCGATTCTTTGATTGGCAAAATGTTGTTGTTTCAAAGGGTTGGTGATCAAAGCGGCGGGTTCGCAACTCTCGCGACGACGGGTTTGTCAAACCCGACCTGCTTTAGGAACGACCTGGTTGGGGAACCAAGAGTCATGCATGATTGGCTACGCGGCGGTCTGCTCTACGTGCGGGCAATGCTAAATGACAAACGTACTTCGCGTTTCGCCACATAGCATGCGGACCCCCTCACTTTGAAGTGGGGCCTGTAGCAGTCGACCCAAAGATTTTTTTGTCAGCGGTGGGGAGAACAAAAATCCTTGCGCTGCGTCGCAGCCCCACATTCGCAGGGATTCTAGCTGGTTCGCGGATTCAACTCCCTCCGCCACGATTTTGGCATTGAGGTGGTGGGCTAGTTGAACGATGGCTCGGGCAATTACTGCATGGCTATGGTCTGTTGCGATAGAAGCTGTAAAGCTTCTATCGATTTTCACCGCTTCGATAGGGTAAGTCTGAAAGCATGTTAATGATGACTGGCCTTTGCCAAAATCGTCGATCTGAATGCCAACACCTGAATCGTGCAATTCAAGTAGGTTGTGGAAAATTTGTTCCGCGGATCGCACGTTCCCCGATTCATTCATCTCGATCTTCAGCAGTCTCCGATCAAATCCATTCCGCTGAATGATTCGTTCGAGGTGATCAAGAAAGAATGGGTCACTCAATTGCAATTGCGATACGTTTACGCCCAAGTACACATCGTCGATTTTGTGTTCCGTCATCAGTTCCGTCATTTCATTCATCGCTTGTTCTAGGACCCATTCTCCTAGTTGGGAGATCAGTCCAAGCTCTTCAACTAATGGAATGAATTCAGCAGGTGAGATGATTCGTCCGTTGTCTGCCGTCCAGCGAACCAAAACTTCGACACCCTGGATTTTTCCGGAGTTTAAGTTGACGATCGGCTGGTAGTTGAGTTGGAAATCTTTGGTTTCGACGGCTTGGCGCAGTTGATTCTCTAGTTCCAGTCGAGCGACGATGTCCTCGTGCATTGTCTCATCGAAGACCGCAAACTGACCGCGGCCAGAATGTTTTGCGCGGTACATGGCGGTGTCCGCATTGCGGAGCGCTTCATGAGCATCAGAGACGCGATCGTCAATATAGGCGATGCCAACACTTGTGCCGACATTGACCAGACGGCCAGCGAGGGAAAACGGCTCAGATATCCGTTTGACGATTCGATGTGCGACGGCCAGCGCATCCTCTGGATCTTCCAAGAATTCCAGTAGCACGACGAATTCGTCACCACCTAGTCGGACAGTTTCTCCCTCTTCGCAGGCTCGCCCAGTGGTGTCCTGTTCACGAACACATTCTTTAAGTCTCGCTGCGACCTGATTCAACAGATCATCACCCGCATTGTGCCCCAAGCTATCATTGATCGTTTTGAAGTGATCCAGATCTAAAAAAAGAACGGCATGTTGCGGCGTCTTGTCCTGATTCTGTCCTTGAACGATTTGTGTCAACTTTTCAATCAAATAGGAGCGGTTGGGTAGTTGCGTGAGCGCGTCTCGGTGCGCCATATCCCGCATCGTTTCCTCGGCGCGACGCCGACGTTCAACTTCGCGTCCTAAATCGAAAACTTTTCTTTCTTGAATCGACGCGATTCGATGTTTCTCGCTGAGAGCCAACGCAAGTTGCCTTGCTTCATCCGACTCAAACGGTTTTTTTAGAAGCAATAAGCGGTCGTTATGTCCTAATCGGTTCAGCACACGTTCCCACGCGTGGTCGCTGTAGGCAGTGCAAATGACGACGTGCAGATTCGAGTCGATTCTCCAAAGGGCTTCTGTTGTTTCTGTCCCATCCATGCCAGGTGGCATATGCATGTCGACGAAGGCGACGCTGTAGGGACGCTTGTTTTGAATTGACAAGTGCACCAAATCACATGCCTGTTCCCCCGATTTGGCGTGATCCAACTCGTAGGCGATTGTCTTCTCGCCGACTTTAAAGGCCGGTTGCTGATCCTTTTCTGACGCGAACAATTTTGTCTCAAAGTCGAAGAGGATCGCCTTATTTTCGTTCGGATCAGCAAAAATCCGGAGAAATGTGTCGTGGATTTCCTGCATTTCATCGACGACGAGAATCCGTCTTGGCTCCGCATCCGAGGTCATGATGTCGTTCCTAGGGTAGTTGTCTGCGGCGAGTGGACAGGATTGAAGATTGATGTTGGTATTTCGATTGTGAAGACGGAGCCTTGATTGAATCCATCGCTTGCAGCACGGATCGATCCGCCTAGACGTTCCAATGTGACCGCACAAAAGTGCAATCCAAGACCCGTGCCGGTTTCTCGTGTCGTGAATCTTGAGTTAAAAATGCGATCCAAGATTTCCGGTTTGATTCCACAGCCGTTGTCTTGGAAGTCAATCTCGATTCGTTTTGATTCCTGTCGAACATAAATCGCCAATAGTCGCTTGGTGGAATCGACAGCACGTAGCGCATGTCGAGCGTTACTGATTAAATTGATCATGGTTTGGAGCATCAGAGACCGGTCACTTCGAACTTCAATTTCGAGCTGTCCGCCGATTGAGACCCCCACCGCGTCCGCCTCTAACCGGGCACAGCAGCATGCGACAGCATCTTCAATTAATTCGCGAATCTGTATAGAACAGATTTTCAAGGATGGATCGGTCTGTTGTTGCACGCGAATAATCTCACGAATGTGGCGTACATTTTCATTCAGCGTGCAAAGAAGTTCACTGATCGACTGTTGATCCGATTGCAACGAGCCCGCCAAATGTTCTAGGTAGTCCGGTGTTGCTTCGAGCATTTCCGCATCGGGTTCTCCTGAACGAAGGCGTTCAGCAAGCTTGTTGAGTGGCGAGATTCGGAGTCGACGGGTTCGTTCGCATGCCGCCTCGATCAAACTGTTTACATTTGTCTGGACGTTTTCAACGTTGTGGATAACAGAGCTGGCGACTTGGAGGCACTTGTTTTCCTTTGGTGCCCGATGGGGCTGTTTTTCTGTCTCCTGAAGGCGATGTACTAGTTCATCAAACGCGTTCGCCAAGTCGGTGATTTCATCCTCACTCGTGCAGACCAGCGGATTTGGATTGGATTCGGTTTGAGGAAAACGCTTTATTTGCGTGTGGATTTTTGTTAACGGTCGAATGACGATCCTGTGCAATCTGTGCAGCAGAATCAGAAAAGCTAGAACACAGCCGAGGAGAAAAACGCTGCGAGCTAAACGGGTGGTGTGTCGCGAGCTCGCAGCAAACTGGCGCGGGATCTTGAGCGTTAAGTTGCCGAGCTGGTTGTCAACGGCTTCGCTGGTCGGGATTTCGACAATCCGGTTGAATTCGTCTGCTTGCTCGGCAGTTGATACTCGATTGCCAAGCGAGGGTGGTAGCAGGGTAAATGCGACCTGCGTTCGGCGTCGAATCGAATCAAGCAGCTCACTATCGAGATTGCGGGCGACAAGCAGCACCGATGTTTGTTCGCCAGTTGGCGGTTGGAGCGGTGTAAGAGAGAATAAGGCGAGTGTTTTCCGTCCCGATGGTGTGATGCCGTGGATGCTATTGTGACCCGAATGGATAAGTGTTTCAGAAACTGATTGGAGTGCCTGAGCCGTGGCCTCTGGAGATCCGGATCTGATGTCTTTCGCGATCCATCGCCATTGACCAGTTGGGGAAATGGTTGCGATCCAATCAGCGTGCTCGTGCAGGATTTTTGTGGTGAAATCACCCTTCCAGGTGGATCTGGAGCCGTCTGCGTGAATTTGACCTGCTTGAATTTGACTGGTGCAAATTGCCGAGAGCACGCTCAAGTATTCCGACTCTCTGTTTAAGGTTGCTAGAACCCGTTTCTCATCCTGTGCAGCTTTGAACTCTACGAATTCATCAAATTTCGGTTGAATCAATTGCTGGCGGACCACTTCATCGGTGGCGACGAACAGCAAGAATATCCCAGCGACTGACAGTACAATTTTGCTGCGTAGCGATTCTTGATGGGACCGAGCTTTCAGGAAAGCGGATGGCAGCATCGTTGGCTGTTTGCCTGCGGTCGGTTGGTGCGCAATCGTCATAGACTGTCCACCGGAGAGCTACTTCGTGTGTTCTCCTTATTCTAGGTTTCCCCCAGTGCTTCCCGGTGGGCTGGACTCTAGAACCTTACAGGCTTGGTCGGTTGATTTTCCGATTCTATCTCCCGTACCGACCGCAGCGATTTTAACGAATCAGACTGTCCGCCATGCGACGCGATTTGGTGTTGGTAAGTCATTCGTCGACGAGCGGGCGTTTTATTTGAAGGTTTCGGTGAAGTAGCGCTGTGCTTCCGGGTGAAACGCGTTGAAACCGGGATATTCGACAGCCATTGATTTTGGGATCAGGTCTTCCCGAAGAAGTGGATCAGCATACAGAGCTTCCAGTGAGGCTCGCACCAATTTTGAAGGCGCCCCTTGGCAAGTGACTAAGAAAGCGGTTGTTCCAATGGTCGGGATATTTTTCACCGTCGAAGAGTCTTCGAAAAATTCGCTCGCTGCAATGACCTGGAATCTTAGTGTTGGGTGGCGGTCTGAAATTTGAGTGCCATTTTGAATCGGTATAATTCTCCAACGACCACTTTTCCGAAATTTGGAGATCAACTCGCTATTTCTAGCGATGCAAATCATTGCTGCATCAGGCAATTGCGTAGTGCGCTCGGCAAGCAATTCCCATTCGCCTTTTTCGAGTTTATTGAATTCCAGTAAGTTCAGTGATTTGAGAACCAGCATTGCTGTTGCGTTCGACCCGCTTTGTGGAGGGCCGATGGCGATTCGGCGATTTTTGAGATCCTGTATCGTTTGGATATCAGAATCTTTTCGGACCAGGACATACAGCAGTTCGTTAAAAAGTGGTGCGATTACACTCAGTTCGTCACCACGAATCGAGGTCGCCTGTATTGGTGCTAAGTCGACTTCGCCGGCAACAATGGCGTCGTGATTTGCCCGGGATCCGTTGGATCGCGAGAAAGCATCTTCGACACCATGAGCGTTAGAAATTCGGTTGCCAATCTCGGCGCTGATGTCATTGTATTCACCCCCATTGGGGCCACCGTAGATACGAACCGTGCTGGGAATTGCGTTTCGGTAGAAATGATAGAACGTGAAGATGCTGGCGATCAGAATGGGCGTCAACAACAGGATTAGCAACAGCATCGCATTCTGGAAACGGCGATGTGCCGAAGACGTATGCAAAACCCGACGGCCCATCAGGCCTGCGACGACGGGAACCCCCTCGATCCAGTGCCATGTCTTGACAAATCGGGAGCGCGGCCTCGCTCGAATTGGTCGACCCTCAAGAAACGCATCGAGTTCATCGGCCAGGTCTTCAGCCGATTTGTAGCGTTTGTCAACTGGCTTTTCCAAGCACTTCGCTATGATCGTTTCTAGGTCTGCTGGGATTTCGGCACGAACCGACCGAACCGAGGGTGCCGGATCATGAATCACTTGAACAAGTGTTTGCATGACTGTGTCAGCCATTATCGGTGGACGACCAGTAACAGAAGCAAAAAGAATCGAGCCAAGTGAATAGACATCGCTTTGACGGCAGACGCGTTCGCTGTGTCCGCTCGCTTGTTCGGGGGCCATGTAGTGCGGTGTTCCAACAGCCGCACCACTGCCGGTTACGCTGCTCTCCGCATCGATGTGTTTGGCTAGCCCGAAGTCTGTAACGCGGACACAATCTTGTTCGTCAATCAGAACATTGGCGGGCTTGAGATCACGGTGCAGGACTCCCTTTTGATGAGCGTGATGGATCGCACGTGCCACGTCTCTGACGTAGCGGGCTGCTTGGTGTGGTGAAAGTGTTTCTGTATTGATTTTTCGCTGCAGGTCGGTGCCTTCGATGTACTCCATCGCGAAAAAATGATGACCCTCGTGTTGACCGAAATGGTGGATGCCGACGATTCCAGGGTGACTCAGACGCGCCGTCGCTTGGGCCTCGATGTAAAAGCGTCGTACCTCACTGTTGCCAGCCAACATGCCACTGCGAATCATCTTGACAGCAACAAAACGATCTAGTTCCCGTTGCTTGGCAAGATAGACGACACCCATGCCACCACGTCCAAGTTCTCTTTGCAGCTGGTAGTTTCCACCAAGATCGTAAGGAAGCGTTGGGCCCGGGTCGCCTTCAGCGCGATTGGCGATTGGCAGGGTGACTTCTGGATCGCAGTTGGGGTCAGAGTGATCGAACGCGTTATCCTCGATCGTGTCAGCTGGATCCCGCTCGAGCTCGGCAACTTGACTGGCGGTCTTTTGTTCAGTGAAAGTGCCGAGCATGTCGGCGGCTTCCATTAATTGCTTCAATTCTTCGGCCAGTTCAGGAAACTGGGCTAAGAAATCCTCACGGCTTTGGATTTCCCCCGCGTCGCATGATCGCAAGTAAGCGGCAAATGCCTCGTCAAGTGGATCGTTTGTTTGAGGAGATTCGGACATGAAGCCTAATGTAAAAGCCTGGAAGCGTAGAGAAAAAGCCTGAAGTCCTGGAGAAAGATCCTGAGGTCCACGAGAAGGAGCCTAAAGTCGAAGGCATTGGGCCGCCGCTGGTGGGAGAGTTCCCCAAAACTCAGTGCGAAACTTCCGTCATTTGTGTGAGGTCCAATGCAAGAGTACCAAGGCGGACCAATGATAAGGCCGGGAATTTTGTGAACTTGGGCGCAGAAGTCATTTTCGAATAGCGAGATTTCTACCAGCGGTAAGCGATCAGAGAAATGCTGGGATTCATTTTGAATGTGTCGGTCGCGTTGCGTGTCAGAAAGACTCACTATCGGCTTCGATCCACGATTCTATGGTCAGAGTTAGGGTGTCAGATCCACGGGCAATCTTGGTCATTGAGAAGGCTGCGTAGCTTTTGGAGGCCTCGTTTGAGAAGACCTGCGACAGCCGTATCGCTTTTTCCCATTCGCTCCACAATTTCGGACAGTGATAAACCTTCCATGTACCGTAATCGAATCGCTTCAGCTTGGGTTTCCGGAAGTTGGTGGAGCGCGGCCAGCAATGACATCACCGCTTCTGCTCGAATGGCCACGCCGCTGGGACTGGTGGTGCTGCCGGGAAGTTGCTGGAGCCATCCACCTCCGCCCGAGTCATTTACTTGCCGACCCGGCGATGTCTCGACCTCCCGCTTGAGTGACCTTTTTTTTGTCGTTACATGTCGTGTTACCGCCGTGGCAACATTGTTCTTCAGCATGCCGCGTAGCCAGCCAGCAAATTCCGCCGGCGTTTCACCCCGAAATGCCGGGAGGTCGCGTTTTGCTTCAAGATACGTCAATTGAACAATATCGGCGGGATCGACACGCCGTCGCAATCGCTCGGATAAGTATCGGTGCGATAGCATCAGCAGATATCCACGGTACTGTTCCAGCAATCTGCCTAACGCTTCGTTATCGCCTTGTTTTGAGGCAACAACCAATTCGGTCGTTGACATGCTGCCATCCACCGGGCCGAATACCTTGAAGGTTGGAGAAAAGAAGAGCTGTTGGAGAGAACGCAGCCAGTGTATGGCCACTAACCTTACCCGTTACAATCTAGCCGATTGGAGATAGTTGGATCACCAAAAACTCGAGTAAACACAGGAAGGATTGATGAACAGAATTCTCGATTTAGCGGCATTCCAATTTCGCTGGGCACCCCTTCTGATTGGTGCCAGCCTTTCCGGATGGATTTTTGCTTCCCTCGGATGCGGGGATAACAGTACCCCCGACAGAATAGCAGTTTCTCCCCCAGATCCAGCAGGTGGGGATGAGGAAGCTGACGTGGCAGACGCACCGGGAGGGATAGAATTGCCAACGGGGGGTGATGAGGTTGACTTTCCGTCTGGCGGTGAGGGACTCGAACTGCCAGCTGGAGATGACTTGCCCGATCGTGAGGGGTCCAGCGGCCAAGATTCAAATGGCGGTGGGGGCATTGAGATGCCGGCAAACGTGGAGATCCCGGAAAGTAGTTCCAGTGAATCGACCGTGAACTCACCGGTACGATATGCAACCTGGGAAGCGATTCAACAAGAGGTCGCATCGACTGGAAAAGTGACAGTGGTCGATCTGTGGTCACTAACCTGCGAGCCTTGCTTGAAAGAGTTTCCAGGCTTGGTGCAGTTGCACAAAACATATAGCGCGAAGGTGCGTTGCGTCGCCGTCGACTTGGACTACGACGGTCGTAAGAGTCGACCACCAAATTACTACGAAGAGAGGGTGATCGCATTCTTGGAAAGTGTCCAAGCAAGCGGTTTCCCAATCTTCATTAGTGAAACTCCGAGTGATGACGTTTTCGCCGCAACGAAGCTGATTTCGATTCCTGCTGTTTTAATTTATGACGAGAACGGCACCTTGGTGAAGTCCTTCGTGGATGCAGGTCCGGATGCTGGGTTCAGCTACCAGGAGGATGTGGTCCCTTACGTGGAACAATTGGCGGTCAATTAGCAGCTCAGCTTCGCGATTGATCATTCTTGAAGCAATAAAGCCTCGATTTCGTGTGTAATGTTTCCGGCATCATGTGCTTGCTGGACGAGACGGGAAGCTGCCTTCACTCGCTGGTTTGCTGAGTGGCGATCGAGGGCGAATTCGCGGATCGAAGTCGCAATGGAGCTCGGATTACCCGGAGCGATCCACTGAATGGTTGGCTCGTCGCGTTCTAGTTCGATTGTCCCACCCGCTCGTGTTGCGATGACTGGAGTTTCTAATGCCATCGCTTCGAGGACGACGTTTGGCATCCCTTCGAATAATGAGGGCAAAAGCAGTGCGTCGGCCGAGTCGATGTAAGACGCTGCATTTTGAGCTCCGAGGAACTCAATTGTGTGGATGCCACGTGAGTGTTGCTGCCACAAAGCCTGGAGTTCACCACGCAGCGGGCCGTCCCCAACCAGCCAAATCCGAATGGTCGGCAAGTGATCTGGCCAATTCTGCTCACAGAGATGAAGCCCGCGGATTAAATCCTGGTGTCCCTTTTCGATCGTCATGCGGCCGACACAGACGATCGTTAGTCTTTGGTCCCGTGAGACCTGGGAGAGAGTTGCCTGCTGTCGAGTCGCTTCAATATCGATTGGGTTGGGGATGACTTGTACTCGACCCTTTGGCAACCCGTAGTAATGCTCGGCTGAGTCAGCTGCTTGCTGACTCACGGCAACAACGGATCGGGAATGATGATACGCCGTTGCCAGACGTCGACGCTTCAGACCGACGAAACGCCTTTCGACAAGAGGCAGCGCATGATCAGGCGGGCTAACGATGGTCGAAACTCGTGGAATACCCCTGCGCTTGCAAGCAGAACTAGCCAGCATTGTCATATGAAAGGTTCGGTCGTAGACAACATCGATTGCCTGTTGGTCGATTACCTTGCCAACATGATTTGTTTGCTGACGAAGCTTACGTCCCGGAAAGTAGAGTTCACTGCCACGTGAGACTTCATCGAAACTGTGAATGGGAACATCTTTGGGTACTTGGTCGAGTAGATCGCCGTCACGCTCGAGCAGGTAGAGATGGGGCGTTAGCTTGTGACGATCGATTTTTTGCAGCAGAAGCAGGGTTTGACGTTCACTGCCACCACCTCGCATCGAACTGACCATTAGCATTACTCGGCAGGTCATTGAGGCATCCCCACCTCAACCCATACCAAGCGGTGATCAGTCGCATTGAGTCTTCGATCCGAATCGGCGGGCCAGAAAACACCGCTGTCGCGAATTGCCAAGTCTCGGCTAGGCAGCACGTAATCAACCCGCATCGTTCGCTTGCGTCCGAAATCTGCTGTGTGGAACGCTGTTTTGTGATCTGGTTCGCCGACCGCTGTTGTCTTTTGATTACGCCGTGGCCGAGGATCTTTGACACGCGGGGCAACTAGCAAGTTGCGTATGGCTTCTTGGCGACTGTCACCAGAGGTTGGATCAGAATTCAGGTCTCCAAGAATCACAAATGACTCTTCTTCAGCAAGACCTCCCGCATTCCCGGCGTCATCTACTAAATAATCGCTGGGATCGGATTGTAAATAATCGCTCCAGAAGCGAATCTCATCGTGGTTGCGGCATCCATTGTGGTCCTCGACGCCATCAAAAACTGGTGGCGTTGGATGGCAAGCCAAAAGGTGAAGGGTTTGGCCACCTATCAAGATTGGAACATCGACATGATTTTTGCTCGAAAGTCGCAATCGATTCCAGACTTCGTCGCTGTAGTACCGCTTGCCAGTATCCGGGTGCTTTGGCACCAAAGCGTTTGGAAGATCTTTCCACAGAAATTGCTGGAATGAACGAATCGCGTCCCGGTTGATTGGAAATCGACTGAAGATGGCCATCGCGTATTGGCCAGGGTATGCGCCATAACCATAAGCATCGACCGGTTCATTTCCTATTTCGTTCGCATTCAAATCCATGCCACTGTCGATGCCGGTGTTGCTAGATACAGCGAAAATGTGGGGGTAGATAATCGGTTGCTGGGCATCCTGCCCCACTGCGAAGTAGTTGGTGGCGAGTCGTTGAGCCACCTCTCCTTGCGGGTCGTAGTCAATCTCATTGATCAGCAACACGTCTGGCCGGACACTTTGCACAATGGAGGCGATGCTTTTTGCTTGGCGATCAGAGCGATCTGAGAGCCGCCTTTTGATTTGGCCTTGTGCTTTGCCGTACAGGGAAACATTGAATGTGGCAATTCGAATCGAATGATCGGCCGCTTGCCCAATTCCGGTGATTGTGACAGCGAGTAACACGACTGCACTTCGAATAATCACCGATTGAATGCAACAAACGTAGGCTACATCAAACATTTGGGATTGCCCCATCGGAACAGAATGTCAAAGGTTGTGCATGAATCACCCCATGCACTCACCCCACAATTGTACCAACGATGATTGACCCCGATATGAACGACCAGTTCGATTTGCATCGTCAGCTGGGGGCAAGGCCACGGAATGACGGTCGTACAGAGTTTTGTGTTTGGGCGCCGACCGCAGATCGTGTTCGTGTTTGTGTTGTGGGAGGTCTGGACTACTTAATGGTTTCCGATTCGCTTGGTTATCACAGTGTGATAGTGGAGGGAATTGGTCCAGGTGATCGATATTGGATCCAAGTTGATGATTACCCTCCCCGCCCTGATCCTACATCGCGATTCCAGCCCGAGGGTGTTCACGGTCCAAGTGAAGTCGTGGGGCGTGATTTTTTATGGACCGATTACGATTGGCAGGGTGTTGATCGTCAGGATTGGATTATTTACGAGCTTCATATCGGTGCTTGGACCGCTGAAGGCACGATGCTTGCCGCTATCGAACGGCTAGATGAACTCGTCGAGCTCGGGGTGACGGCAGTCGAGTTGATGCCGCTAGCTGAAGCGGCGGGAAGGTGGAACTGGGGGTACGATGGCGTCAACTTGTTCGCGCCCAATCACAACTATGGTGTGCCTGATGACGTTCGGCGATTTGTTAATGCCGCTCATGGCAAGGGATTGGCTGTGTTTCTTGATGTGGTTTATAACCACTTTGGGCCTGAAGGTAATTATCTCGCCCAGATCGGGCCCTATCTCTCGGAGCAACACCGAACTATCTGGGGGGCCGCTCCCAATTTCGATGGTCCGCAACACGCAGAAGGGTTGCGGAAATTCATCTTGGCAAACGCTCTGTACTGGTTGGACGAATTCCACTTTGATGGTTTGCGTGTTGATGCGATCCATTGCATGGTCGACACTCGATCACCTCACATCGTTGAAGACCTGAGTCGCGTTGTGGATGGATGGTCGAAACATCGAAAGCAAAACGTCAGCTTGATTGCAGAATCGAATGTTCACGATACACAAATGATTCGCTCGTCAGAGCAGGGTGGAATGGGGTTTGACGCGGAATGGTGTGATGATTTTTTGCACAGCGTATTTGCTGTTGTGCGGCCCGGTGAAAGGTTATGTGAACGTCAGTATTTGCCAGGGACGGACCTCTCGAAAACTCTGCATTTTGGTTATGTCTACGAGGGATCGCTGTTTCAAAAGCGAGGTCGGCAGCAGCTATGCGAGCGATCAGACACCAGTCAGCTGATCTATTCGATTCAAACGCACGACTTCGTGGGCAATCATCCACTTGGTCAACGATTGCACCAAGTGGCTTGTTTAGATACTCAGCGGGCGTGTGCTGCCTTGCTCTTAATGACGCCGGCGATTCCGATGTTATTTATGGGCGAGGAATTCGCCACCGCTCATTCTTTTTACTTCTTTGTTGATTTTGGTGATACACACCTCCGAGAATCTGTTGTGCGAGGCCGGAGATCTGAGTACCCGCAGCACGACTGGGAAACGGGGGTGCTGCCAATCGACGCAGCGGCATTTCAGAATTCGAAGATCGGAAAACGGGAGACTGGTGACCAGTCGATGTGGCAATGGTACTGCTCGTTAATCGCTATCCGTAAGCAGTGGAAAAAATCTGGATTGATTTGTGATGCAAATGTCGCCGTCCAATGTGACCTTGATGTAGGACTCTATCGCCTCGATTATGCGATAGGTGGTCAGTCAGCGACGATTGTTGCGAGATTGGTTCCAGAGTCGACCAGCAAGATTAAAGCAGTGCCGATTGAGATTAGTGGTAATCTCATTTTGGACTCTAGAGAGGGAATGACTGACAGCCACATGATCTTGCCGAATCATGCCAAGGTGTTTGCAGATGGTTCAACATGATCCTGATTTTGAGATGGGGGTCGGTATTCGAGCGAGGGTGGCGGTGTGTTGACTGCCGATGGCGAATCACAATCCTTGCTGCTTGAATTCCTGAGGATTCTTCAGTTGGGTGGCGATCGACAGATGGCTAAACTGATTCCAAGGGCGACTAGATCTAGATTTGGATCGTGCATGGGCCGCTCAGGCGAGCAAAACCAACTTACTCCATTTTAGCGGCGTTCCATCCAGCATGTAGGTTGTCGCGTGCATCAGCTACGATGAATCGATCAACGGGGCGTTTGCTGTGTAACTGGAAATTGACTAAGCCGATGATTTCGGCGGATCCGTGTCGGCTTGGTGAGGGCGGGATGGTGGTGCAAGATTGAAATATTTCAATGGTTCAACAGTTGCGAGTCACGATTGACAATAAGACCGAAGTGCGACGGTCGCAGGAAAATGGAGATCGATTTGCTCGTAATCGGCAGGGCTGATAGACATTCAGGTCACTCGGGAGGTCTGATGAATCACGCCAGCTGTGATGGCAAGTCAACACATGCGAATGGTGCATGTGATCATGCAGGCGATCTGTATCTTTTTTCAAGGGTGGCGTGAGTGAAATGCGAGTTGTCGTGATAGGAGCAGGGGCGGCTGGACTCGTAGCAGCGGCTGAGGCTGCGCGTCGGCACGCAGATGTTCAACTATTGGAAAAGAATAACAAAGTTGGCGTCAAAATCCTGATGTCTGGTGGGACGAGGTGCAATCTTACGCATGACACAGATGCGAAAGGCATCACGAAACATTTCCGACACGCGCAGCGATTTTTGCAACCAAGTGTTGGGGCGTTTTCGCCATCGGATGTGGTGGCGATGTTTCGTCAGGAAAATGTGCCTACAAAAGTAGAATCAACCGGTAAGGTGTTCCCAGTCAGTGATCGTGCCCTGCACGCCCGGGATGCTCTGGTTGCGATTGCCACTCGCGCCGGCGTCAAGATTCGAACCGGGCAGCCAGTGCTCGGTGTTCGCCCGGCCGGACGCGGATGGTCTGTGCAGTTGAATCATGAAGAGATCGAATGTGATCGTGTAATTGTTACCGCGGGCGGGATGAGTTATCCGGGTTGTGGTACGACCGGTGACGCTTACCCGTGGCTTAAAAAACTCGGTCACACGATCGTTACACCGCGACCAGCGCTAGTGCCATTAACGGGGGGTAGCCACTGGACGCATGAGTTGTCCGGTCTGACCCTCGAAGATTGTGTGGCTGAGGTTCATGTTCGTAACAAATTAGGCAAGTCCGCTGTTTTGGCGTCTAGACGTTCTGCGTGGTTGTTCACGCACGTTGGGTTTTCAGGACCGGCCGCCATGGACATCAGCCATGCGGTCACAGCCGCCGATTCATTCGATCAAATTGAGCTATGTGTTGATTTAGTTCCCGCCTTGACGAGGGAAGAAATACAGCACGTGCTATCGGATCGCAAAGGAGGTCGTGGGCGACAGCATATCGCTTCGTTACTTGCTGAATGGCTACCTCAACGATTGGCGACCGCGTTGGTGGACCTGGATCCGAGCTTGAAAGTGAATTCATCTGCATCTCAAATGTCGCGATCATCCCGCAGCCAACTTGTGCAGCGAATCAAGCAACTGCCACTCGATATTCACGGCACGCGCGGCTTTCCCAAGGCTGAGGTGACCGCGGGCGGCGTTCATCTTAGCGAAGTCGAACCCAAAACGATGCGGAGCAGGCTTGCTGACGGTTTGTTCATCGCAGGTGAGGTGCTGGATGTGGATGGTCCAATTGGCGGTTATAACTTTCAAGCAGCCTTTAGCACTGGGAGAGCCGCAGGGGCCGCTGCGGCAATGAAGAAGGGGTAAGTTTGATCGTGGTGAGCGTCATTCTCATAGAATTTTTAGCAAGGATCCGGGTGTTAGAAGCATTCAATATTCGAACGGTTGGACGCGAATGACATTATGCCTGACTTGATTGCCCAAGGACCGACAAGCGAAGATCGATGGCGCCGCGAAGTGCCATCCGCGATGACCCGGCGTGAAATCGTGATCGGTCGATCCGAAGCAGATTGGAATGTCCCCTGGGATGCGAATGTGTCTCGGGCCCACGTGGGCGTTAAACCGCTGGGCAACGGACGTGTGCAAGTGACGCGTTTGAAGTCGGCTCGTAATCCTGTCTTTCATCGCGGCACTCAGGCCAAGCAATTCACTCTGGTGCTAGGCGATCATTTCGTAATTGGTAGCACCACCTTTACCTTGACCAATCGGCCCGGTTCTTCGGATTCGTTGGATCAGGCTGACGTGACAGAACACGCCTACGACCATGCGGTACTTCGCCGCCGGAACTTTCGGGATGCGGCGTCAAGAATCGAGGTTCTCAGCCGCTTACCTGATTTGATTACAAACAGTGGTAGCGATGAGGAGTTGCTGGTGCGGGTGGTTCGTGTCATGCTCCAAGCGATCCCGTCAGCTTCTGCAGTGGCAGTTGTTGCCATTGATGCTGACAAGGAATATTCCAATGCGCTGGAGATTTTACACTACGACAGTCGCGTTGGGGGGCGTGAAGGGGCACCTGTAAGCGGTACCTTAGCCCGAAGTGCAATCGATAAGCGAGAGAGTGTGTTACATCTGTGGGCTGGCAATCGAGAGGATGCCGCCTTCACTGCCAGCGACGAAGTTGATTGGGCATTTTGTGTTCCACTGAGAAGTGAAGCTTGTCTTGGTTGGGGGCTCTATGTGACTGGGCCGCTAACCATGGAAGCTGGTGTTGATCGGGAGCAGTCATTGCAGGCTGCTCCTGATGATTTGCAGGATGACGTTAAGTTTGCTGAGTTGGTTGGAACCACGCTTGCCAACTTGAGGCAGTTCCTCCGACTCGAACGCCGCCAAGCAGCCATGCGGCATTTTTTTGCGCCTGTTGTAATGGAGGCGCTCGCCGGAAAAGATACTGATGAAGTGCTTGCACCTCGAGAAGCTGATTTATCAGTCATGTTTTGTGACTTGCGAAGTTTCTCCCAACGCAGTGAGCGCGGAGCCGACAATCTATTGTCCTTGTTGGCGAGTGTCAGTGACTCCCTCGGTGTGATGACTCGGCACATCTTGGATAATGGTGGAGTGATTGGTGATTTTCACGGCGATGCAGCAATGGGGTTTTGGGGGTGGCCACTTGAGCAGCCTGATGCTCCTTTACGGTCTACCGAGGCCGCGAATAAAATTCTTGCCGATAACGGGCAATCTTTCCGCGCCGCAGATTCCAGTAGTTTTCGATTCGGCATCGGGATCGCGACTGGGCGGGCCGTGGCGGGGCGAATTGGCACGGTTGATCAAGTGAAGGTAACGGCGTTTGGGCCTGTGGTAAATCTTGCCAGTCGACTGGAAGGTTTGACAAAAGTTTTCGGGGCAGAGGTGATCATTGATAAGCCGACAGCGGAGGCCCTTCAAAAAGCAGCAAAGGATCGATTTCGTGTCCGACGACTGGCGCATGTTCGGCCTGCCGGGTTCGACAATTCAGTGGAAGTATTTGAACTGATATCTCGCTCCCCTGAATCGTCGCAGCGGATATCCGACCAACAAATTCGACAATACGAAGAGGGCTTAGATGCTTTGATCGTTGGTGATTGGGAGGAAGCCTATAGTCGCCTCCACGAATTACCCGCTTGGGATCGCCCCAAGGATGTGTTGCTGTCAATTGTGTTGAGTAACAATCGAGTGCCGCCAGATCACTGGAACGGTGTTATCGAGTTGCCGAAGTAATCAGCTGCAACCCAAAAAAGGTGTATCGGGTGAAAAAAACTGACAATCATTCACGTTCTCAACCACTGGAGCTTACTGCCCCGATCTGGATCGGAATGGCGATTGTGGTTTTGCTGGGGGTTGTCATTCAGTGGCGGAAATTCAATGGTGTTCGTACGCTCAACCCATTACCCCCATTGGAGATCAAACGTCATCTGGCGTCCATGCACCAGTTCCCTGGATTAGGAGTCGAAATCGCTTTGCCAGAGGGTTGGTCTTATCTCGCGGTGACGGAGGATACAAATGCGACGGCAGCAACGCTGGTGCATTCAGTCTCACAATCCATCGTTAGCTTGCGCGCGAATCGGCTGGCAGAGTGGCCACCGAAGGGTCATGCCACGAAGAAAGATTTTTTTGAGAACGTCGAGATCGACTGGGTTTCACTTCAGGTTCCCAGAGTCATTCGCCTTGATGACAGTTTCGAAAATGGTGCCGTACTGCAGAAATCTGCAATCGCCTGGACCGATCTTGACCCGCGGCGTTTTGGCCGTTTGGTGCCGAGAGGTAAGCGGCAAGCGGAATCCACGCCAGAAACGCGCGATCTAATCATGATCTTGGTCAACCACCACCGCGGAGATGAAATCAGCTCAGCTGTGCGTGAACTCTGTGATTCCATCCGGTTTTTCGATGCATCAAGCTAATCTGTAGAATTCAAAGTCTAAAAAACTGAGCTGGCCGAGGGAGAAATGGGACAAACTTGGCTGCTTCGACTCGTTTTCGGGAAATCACCATTCACCCTGATTGCCTGGGGTGCCTAAAATACCCATGGCGTGTTATCGCAAGTATTTGCCAAGTTCGGCTTGTGATCGCTTGGTTATTTGGCTGGTGTCCGAGTGACGCGAACGCAGACAGCTTCTCAAACTATCCCAATGATTATGCAGCGAATTGGATTTGCCACCGCATTTTTCTTGTCTTTCTTTTGTATGCAGTCGTCGGTTAGCGGGCAATTGACTGATGAGGACAAACAGCGTTTGGTATCCGAGATAGAGGTCGCAGTTTCCCAAATCGACGAGGGTCGATTTCCGGATTTCCAAACATCCTGTGATGCTGTGTTGCGGCAGATCGATCAGACCAAGGCTTATTTTCAGTCCAGCACTGAGCCCGCTAATGCGAGAGCATGGATCGCCTATTTGGACGTTGAGCCGTTGGTTGATGCAATAAATTCGGGCCAATCCGCTGTCGCGATTGGACTTGTCGCTCGCAAGTTGCGAGTCCGGTTGGTCGGCTTTGCGGCGGGTCTAGAACTCCACTCAATCGGAGAATTGCGAGCTTCCGTAGAGAAGTTGATCACATCGGTAGTGTTCCGTGACGAGGACCGCAGAAAGGAATTAATTGCTGGGCAGCTGAACTCGTTGGTGAAACTTGTGCGTTCAATGGAAGCTAATCCAACGCCGATGCAAATCACTAGACTGGCGGCGGTAACGCGTGTCCTCGAATCATCAGGTCAAGCCACCGATCTAATCGAGTCTTTGCGACAAGTTTTTGATGAACCGAATGTGGCTGTCGTTGTGAGCGAAGCGATGGTCCAAGCGGCAATTGAACGGCAGGTTGATGAGACACGTCCTGTGCGGGATTGTATTCTTGGTACTCGAATCGAGGGTACGGCGTCACTTGAAGGGCGTCTGACAGCTGATCTGTTACCGTCAGTTGATGACGCCCGCATCTACCTGACATTGGATGCACAAATGCAGGGGCGGAGCATTGGGTACAACCGATCTGTACGGTTGCAAACGATCAGTAATGGGCAGGTTGCGATTTCACGCGAAGTGATTCTTGATCGGGATGGGATCCAGTTTAGTTCGGACATTCCATTGAACGCGAGCCTGTCTAGTCGGATCATTGCATTCGAGCATCCGCTTGGTCTGGTTCGAAAGATTGCAAAGAAAAGAGCGGCACAACAGAAGCCTCAAGCGGATCAAATCGCTCTGCAGAAATTTCGAAACCAAGTACGAGATCAATTTGTCGGGGAAACGGAGAACGGAGTAGCGGGCGAACCCTCTGCACTCGATCAGGTACGTCGTGTTTTGAAGCGGTTGTCATTGAATGAGCCGTTGCAACATTGGAGCACGAGTGAAGACAGACTAAGCCTACAAGCCTTGTTTCGGCGCCAAGATCAACTCGGTACCGTCACTCCAAGGCCGATGTTTGCTGAATCTTATCCCTTGATGATTCAGATCCACGAATCAGCGCTCGACAACGCATTTTCACCTGTGTTAGCTGGTCGGACTGTTCGAGAGAATGAACTCGATCAACTGCTCGAAAAATCGGGATGGCAAGCTGATGCGGCGGCTACTACTGACGAAGCACGTGAGAGTCCGTTCGAAATCGACTTCGCTCGCTTGCGGCCTATTATTTTTGAGGCTCGTGACGACAAGCTGCGGGTTGGGGTGCGCGGAACCCGATTTCTGCAGGGTGGTCGAGAGCTGAAACAAGCGATGGAAATCACCGCAATATATGCACCTGTCGAAAAAGGCGGAATCGTGTCTTTAGTGCGACAAGGTGACGTCGAAGTCGATTTTCCTGGTGGCAAGCGCTTGACCGTTTCACAGGCTGGTTTGCGGCGAACGATTCAGAAAAAATTCTCTTCGGTATTTCCTGAAGCTGTTCTTGATCAGACCCTGCAGATACCTTTAAACGCCCAAGTCGAAGCACTTCGCGGTCGAGTTTTCGAGCCACAGTTGATCCTGGCTCAGGATGGTTGGTTCACCATTGCAGTCCGCTGACAGCTTGCTGCCTAAAACCTGGGCAGTTGCACTCCAATAGAGCAGCGATGGCTGCATGAAGTAGCTTGGGACGCGGTGTCAATCACGTTCACTCGGTGCTTGCGAATCCAACAAGGGACGCTGCCCTTGCGTTATCCCGCTGCTGTGTTGCTGGTACCGCCTCGGCAGCCTGCAGAAATCATGCAGGCAGGTGTTTGGCACGATCATTGCTTCCCGTCGCCCAACGGGAGGTTTCAGAGGATGTCGTCTCGATATGAGTCTTGATCAACCGGTTGGTCGGGTTTGTTGTGTGTCATTGAATTGTCGCGCAATGGCACGATCCGGTCCATGACGCGAGTCTTTCGAATACATCGATAATAAAGATTCAGAAAGATGAGATTGAAAGAGGTCGAGGACCTAGCGGCTGACCGCCACAGTTCGCGGTTTTCGTGAAGCGGCACTTTGTGGGTCGGACGCTTTGGCCCGGTGCCTTGCGTCCGGCCCCGCCGTGGACATGCTCGCGAGTTTAGGTTTAGCGAGTTGTGTCAGGTGACTCTGGTAGCAATCAAGATTGCGGAATTGGCTTGCAGGGGCGACGTCGATGATCACTTGATCTTCCGCTGACATACCAATTGCCATCGACAAAAAATCGCAGCGGCAAGTCTTGAGCACGGGAGATACCGATGCGACAACTGGATGAAACCTCAGGTGAGGAGTGGCCGGTTGTGATCGTGATTTCAGAGCCGCTTACCAAATCTGCACCATCGATGCGGCGATCGACATCGAGTGCTTGACACAACATGCCAGGACCGCGTGTTAGACGCCGCCGATCGGTCAAGCCTCGACGTGCAATCATCCATTCGATTCCCCAGACAGGTTCGATGGCGCGGATCAAAACTGCACTCCCCTTCCCTTTCTTTTCGGTAACCGCATTCAAGCAGTATTTGGCATGGATGGGGTAGACATAGAGTGTCCCCGCTTGCTCGAACATCGATGCGTTACTCTGGGTCGGGCCGCGATGGCTATGGCTCGACGGGTCATCTGAGGATAGGTAGGCTTCGGTCTCCACAATCCAGCCACCCATCCAATGATTGCCATTTTTTCTCAACAGAGCTTTCCCAAGGAGTTCTTGGGCGACAATTTCTGCCGAGCGATCGTAGAAGCCGCGAGGCAAACGGTCTCGTATGTTTGGAGTCTTCATGAAGAACGAAACATCTCAGGTTTTCAGAGCGCGATGGTTACTCCCGATTACGGCACCACCGATTCCAGGTGGCTGGATTCGAGTTGCTGGTGGTGAAGTTGTGGAGGTCGGATCTAAGTCGTTGCCACTCGATGCAGTCGACCTCGGGGAAATCGCTCTCTTGCCCGGTTTGGTCAATGCACATACTCACTTAGAGTTTTCTGATTTTAGCGAACCAATCGGGCATCCGGGGATTTCTCTCAATCAGTGGATCGGGATGGTCATTTCATCGCGTGGTCAAGCAAACCCGACACAGAAGCAGCATGCGATCAGCGTTGGGATGCGGGAAATGGCATCGACAGGGACTGTTTTGGCTGGTGAAATCTCCACGCCACCCTGTGACTATCCGGATGAAGGTCCGCAGCTCATTCGGTTCTCCGAAGTAGTTGGCTTGGATTCGAAGCGTGGTGACGAACGGTTCGCCGCAGCGCGGGCGATGATTGATGTCGATGATCAGGCGGCGATCAGTCCACATGCTCCCTATTCAACACCGTGGTCGCTGATTGAACGGTGCGTTGATTTGGCGTATTCCACCAACCGGCCCCTGGCGATGCACATCGCGGAATCACCAGCCGAGAGAGAGTTGTTGCGCAATGGACGTGGAGAGTTTGCCGAGGCTTTGAAGTCACTTGGAGTGTGGCAGAAGGGTTTGTTCCCTTGGGGTGATCAGCCGTTGATTCGTTTGATCCAGCTACTATCTCGGACGCGAAGAAGTCTGGTGATTCACGGCAATGATCTAAGCGATCGGGAAATTGATGTGATGGCTCGATACCCCAACTTGACAGTTGTTTACTGTCCCCGCACCCATCATTTTTTCCGTTATCCAGATCATCCTGTTGCCCGCTTGCAGGCAGCGGGGGTGAGGGTTGCACTGGGCACCGATTCAAGAGCCAGTAATCCTGATCTGAATCTATGGAAAGAAGTGCAGTATTTGCTGCGTCACCGGATGGATCTGTCACCTGGGAAAGTCTTGGAGATGGCAACTGTCAACGGCGCTAGAGGGCTCGGGAATACGCAGTATGGTGAGTTGCGAGTTGGCAGTGCTGCTGTTTTTGGAGGTGTGTCAACTACGGCATCGTCCGTTGAGCAGCTTGTTGCTGATTTGGCAGAAAATGACTTTCAGCCAATTAAATATTGAGCAATGAATCGAAGTTCGCGACAGATCGCCAAACAGACTTTGAGTTGGCGATTCCCTCTCATTTGCTTAGAGATGATCGAAACGATGGGCAGACGCGATCTATGCGACGATCCCTACAAGAACAGAATTAGCCAGTGTTCATCCCAACTTGCATGCCATCGGGAGCGAAGATTGTTCGCCCACCATCAACGGGCAGGCAGATTCCCGTCACGAAACTGTTTTCGCATAGGAACCGGACCGCGTGGGCAACGTCCTCTGGCGTGCCAATGCGACCGACCAAGGTCGTTCGCGCAAGCTGATTCGCCTCGTCATCACTAACATCGTTCGTCAGTAAAACGGGGCCTGGTTGAATGCAATTGACACGAATTTGCTTGTTCAATTGAGCCAGCTCGATTGCCAGGGATTTCGTTAAAACCTCAACACCACCCTTGCTGGGAAAGTAGGCAGCGTGATCGAGGTAGGGTCTTACAGTTGCCCAGTCACCAAGGTTCACAATGGTGCCACCACATGGTTGCGTGGCCATGAAGCTTCCTGCCGCGCGAGCAAGAAGAAATGTCGCCAGTGTGTTGATATCGAAGTAACGACGCATTTCGTCGGGGGTAATTTGATTCAGTGGTGTGGGGTGCCATATCGCAGCACTGTTAACAACGATGTCGATTCGGCCAAAGTGTTGCTGGGTTTCGCTAACCAATCGTTCTGGTACTGAATCATCTTCCAGGGATCCGCGGGTGACAATCGTTTGACAATCGAACTGATCTCGAAAACGCTTGGCTGTCTCCTCGGCTCCCTCAATACTGTGGTTTGCATGCAGCGCGATATTGCAACCAGCTTTTGCCAGATGCTCCGCGACAACACGACCGACTCGCGGAGCTCCACTGCCGGTGATCAACGCAACGGGGTGATCGCAATCAAACGTTTTCTGCAGGGTTGCCATCTTGATGTCTCCAGGTCACCCTGAGTGAGAGTGGTGACTCACTGAATGGGTGGGTTGGGATATAGTGTCGTGCGGGGAACTCGGGAATTGGATCAAGCCCAAGGCTAAAGGTACTTGGCCAACGGGCCACCTCGAGTCGCCCGTGCATCGACCTTCGCGGTAATCTCTGGTGCTTCAATCAGAGGTGGAGCGTGGTGTGGTTTGATGCGAGCATCGATTACCAAGGATCCGCGGCATCCCCATTGTTTGTGAATTGTTTCGCAAGCGACTCCATAGATGTCTGTGGCAGGATTGCTGCGAGTAAAGGTCACCCAAAGCCAATTTTGTAGGGAAGCCGAAGCCATCTCGCTATCGTCAACAATCGTTACCAACGGAAATCGATTAAGCGGTGACTCGAATGCTACCGAATCGACGTGTCGCTGTAATTCCTTACTCGAGTCTTGTTCAAATTTTGATCCGGTGATCGCCAGCACCCCCGGCATCACAATGCGAGGGT
>JAYZAR010000055.1:0-13543 GCA_036339635.1 Planctomycetota bacterium
GATGGTGAAGCTCAGGTAGTTAAAGCATTTTCCGACCCGGATTACTGGATTCGGCATGACCTATGGGTCGAAACTGAATTTGATTCCGACGAGGATGGCAAGCTCGACCGAATGCACGTTAGTGTCACCCGGCCAACGCAAACGGAAAGCGAGGGATTGAAGCTTCCTGTCGTCTACGTCTCAAGTCCATACTTTGCCGGCACGGGGACCCAAGGACGTGAGTATTTCTGGGACCCAAGACAGGAACTTGGTGCCGCTCCACCCGAGCGGACTCACTTCCCCGCGGTTCAATTGAGAAGCAAACGCCCGATCATTTCCAAATCACATACGAGGGAATGGGTGCCGCGTGGTTACATCGTCGTCCACTCCTCATCACCGGGAACCGGCTTATCGCAAGGCTGCCCCACGGTTGGCGGCGATAATGAATCACTCGCACCCAAAGCAGTCGTCGACTGGCTCTGCGGTCGAGGTAAAGGGTTCACAACCCCCGATGGAAATGAAGCAGTCTTTGCTGACTGGTGCACAGGAAAAGTGGGCATGACCGGCACTTCCTACAATGGCACCATACCCTTGGCGGCTGCCACAACGGGTGTTGATGGACTCGAAGCAATCATCCCGATTGCCCCGAATACTTCTTACTATCATTACTATCGATCCAACGGCCTGGTCCGACATCCATTCGGATACATGGGTGAGGACATTGATTACCTTTATGATTACATCCACAGCGGCAATGAATCGAAGCGAGAATTCTGCGATTGCACGATCCGCGACAAAGAGATGGCGAATGGGTTTGATCGCAAGAATGGCGATTACAACGATTTCTGGGCAGGACGCGACTATTTGAATGACATCAAGCCACTCAAAGCTGCGATGCTCATGGCGCATGCGTTTAATGATTGGAACGTCGTCCCCGAACACAGCGTACGGATTTACGAAGCTGTCAAAGCGAAGGGCGTCCCAGCGCAGGCATTCTTTCATCAGGGAGGACACGGGGGGCCACCGCCAATGAAAATGATGAACCGTTGGTTCACTCGATACCTACATGGTGTCGAAAACGAGGTTGAAAAAGACCCGCGGGCTTGGATCGTCCGTGAAAACGCCGAACGTACCCAACCAACATCGTATGAAGATTACCCAAATCCGGATGCGAAACCGGTTAACTTATACCTCACTGGCGGCGCTCCCCAACGCGGAAGCCTGACCACTGATCGCCCTGTCGAGCAGGCGAACGAGACGCTTGTCGATAATTTTTCTTTCAGCGGTGCCGTCTTAGCGCAGGCCGAATGGACGAACCATCGCCTCATTTATGTCACCCCCAAGCTTACACAGCCTCTTCATATCTCCGGCACCCCAAGCATCACGATCAAACTCGCCAGTAGCCGCCCCGCAGCGAACCTCTCCGTATGGCTTGTCTCGTTACCCTGGTCGACAAATCGGCAAGCAAAAATCACCGACAATATCATCACGCGAGGCTGGGCCGACCCGCAAAACTATCGATCGCTTACCGAGAGCGAACCACTGTTACCGGGGCGTTTCTATGAAATGACATTCGATCTGCAACCGGACGATCAAGTGTTGCCGAAAGGCCAGCAAATTGGTTTGATGATCTTTTCGAGTGATCGCGATTTCACACTCCACCCCAATCCAGGAACGGAACTTACAATCGATGTGGGAGCAACCATGCTTCGCCTGCCAATTGTTGGTGGGAAAGATGCGTTCACCAAAGCGATGATGGAACCACAAGCAAAAAAGTGATTGATGCTGGCGGTTCATTCACAAACATCAACACTCAAGATTACCTGGCACCAAATATCTATCCCACTGAAAAGTCGGATCAGTGGGATACAGCCCCAAGGTTCCTACGTTCGTTTACAAAATCCCGTAGTCAATCGGAAGAGTACAGTCCAACTGTGCCGCCACCGGTGGCCTCGGATATTTCAATCCGGTCGCGCAATTAAATAATACGACCGATTCTTCGGCTGCAATCCGGCCGCTCGCTAACCCTTGTTGATAACCTGCGAGCGTCGCGGCCCCTTCCGGACACAACAAAACGCCCTCCTGTTCAGCTGCTTGCCGCTGTGCGGCGAGGATTGATTCGTCGCTCACGGCAGTCGCAAAACCGTTGCTTTCTCGCACGGCACGCAGGATCAAAAAATCGCCAATTGCAGCCGGAACGCGAATCCCAGCCGCTACCGTTGATGCATCTTGCCACAAAGAAGCGTGCTCGGCTCCTGATTCAAACGCTCGCACGATCGGTGCGCACCCAGTCGCCTGAACCGCCACCATCCGCGGCAAAGGCCCGTCGACCCACCCAATCTCTTTGAGTTCCTGGAACGCCTTCCACATTCCAATCAACCCAGTTCCACCCCCGGTTGGATAGAGAATGACATCGGGCAGTCGCCACCCAAACTGTTCCGCTAACTCCAACCCCATCGTCTTCTTTCCTTCGATCCGATAAGGCTCTTTGAGGGTGGAAAGATCGAACCAATTCATCGCCTGCTTGCCTTCACCAACCAATCGACCACAATCATGGATTAATCCGTTAACACGCCATACCTTAGCCCCCTGAGCAGCGATCTCACGGACATTGATTTCTGGAGTATCAGCAGGGCAAAATACGTACGATTCGATTTGTGCGCGAGATGCATACGCGGCAAGCGCGGCGCCCGCATTCCCATTGGTCGGCATCGCAATCCGAGAAAGCCCCAGTTCCTTCGCCATCGAAACGGCCATACAAAGCCCGCGAGCTTTGAACGAACCAGTTGGCAGCCGGCCCTCATCCTTGACCAACAAAGCGCCTTGACCGAGACTCAAACGGGGCAGCGAAATAAGGGGTGTCATCACCTCGCCAAGACTAACAATGTTGAGAGAACTTCGTACTGGCAAGAATTCACGATAACGCCACAGGTCAGCCGGACGGGCCAGCAGGTCTTCCTTTCGAACCGCTTGACTGAGTGCTTGCAAATCATATTTGACCAGCAAAGGCTTTCCCGCCTTCGACAAACCATGCAACTGATCGGCAGGATAATAATCGCCCTCCAAGCCACACTCCAGGTGTGTAACGAACGTGGAATGCTGGTCAGTCGTGTTGTCCATCTGTTTCCAATTACCAGAACGGGTTCGGATACAATCTATGCAGTGGCCATCCGCCTGCGGTGGGAAGTTATATCAAATTGCAACAGTCCTATCGGAGTTTTGCTTACAAATCGCTAACCAACCAATGACCAATGACCAATGACCAATGGCTGAACCAAATGAACCAAAAATGGGGCCGCCTTGCCGCGTTCACCCGAATTGTGGAACTGCATCCAGTAACAAACTGGCTAACAACAACTCAACGGCGAGAAAGCGAATCCTCCACTCCAGAAGCGTGACTCCCCGGAAATACTCTCGCAAATGATTTGGATAATCGCCCCCAGACCACTCTCAACAGGAACTAGCGACTTGTTTGAAAGGCAAATCATCGTGACTTTTCGAGTTGCCGTCAGCATCGGCACTTTTCTTCTCCTGCTCAGTATTCCACTGATGACACAGGCACAGAACAAACAAACTCAAGCTAAGGCCCCACTTCAACCAGAGCCAAAATTCGCGGAACTGGATCGCGACAAAGCGAATGAGTGGGCTGAGATGGTCTTGAAGAATATTGACATCGAATTCCCGAACAAAATGTCATTGGTCTACGTCGACAAAAGTCAAATCAAGTCGCCAAAGGAGAATTTCCCCGCATTCTACGGTTGCTTTGATTGGCACAGCAGTGTCCACGGCCATTGGGTTCTCGCCAGGCTGCTGCGTACCATGCCCGACCTACCCGCTGCACCTCGCATGCGCGACACATTGAAAAACCACCTCAGCAAAGAGAATCTACTGAAAGAAGCTGAATTTTTTGCACGCGATGAACACAAGTCTTTTGAGCGTATGTATGGCTGGTCTTGGTACCTGCGACTCGTGATGGAATTCGAGAATTGGGACGACCCCGATGCCGAGCTGATTCGTGAAAATCTCCGACCGCTGGAGCGAATCCTACAGGACCGAATTCAAACCTACCTTCCGCTTCTTTCTTATCCAATTCGAATAGGACAGCATACAGACACCGGATTCGCACTCGGACAAATCCTCGATTACAGCAGGTTGATTGACCACCCTAAGCTAGTTCAACTGGTCACCCAAAGGGCGTCGAGTTTCTATCTTGATGACCAACATTATCCTGTCGCCTACGAACCCTCAGGGCATGACTTCTTTTCATCCTGTTGGAATGAAGCGGACTTGATGCGTCGCTTGCTTCCGACGGATCAATTTGCCAATTGGCTGAACACTTTCGTTCCTGACGCAAAACGACAACTTACTGATGGAACGATCCAACCGGTAACCGTCACCGATATCACTGATGGCAAACTGGTTCATTTGGCCGGATTGAATCTGAACCGTGCATGGTGCCTTCGCGCTGTTGCCGAAGCTTTACCAGCGAACCATGAACTAAAAATCCCGCTGCTCGATAGCGCAAAGCAGCACTTGGACTGCGGTGTCGAATATGTCCAAAGCGGACATTACGAGGGTGATCACTGGCTAGCCACGTTCGCCCTTTACGCGATCACAGAAGCTGGGACGAGATAATCCTGGCCCGACCAGTCTGATCTAAACGGCCGCTTCCTCGCACGGCAGATCGCATGAACAATCCTGCGATGCGAGAAAAACGCGATGGCGTTTACGAACTGCAACGAGAAGCATCAGGACACCATCCATCCCAGCACGAAAACAAAAATGGCAAATCGGGGGAGAAGAATTGGTTAAACAACACCTGGCATTACGTCACTGCAAGCACGTCGGAATGCTCGAACGAAATTCTAGCTCAAATCCGCGTATGCTTTTGAAGAATGCAAATCATCAGGTAACTGCCCCCGCCGTGATTAGTGACACCAATGACCACCACGATACACCTCCCAATATCCGGGGCGAACATGATAGTGATTGCGATGGCGAATCACCCCGGTACGGTGCCGGTCGAGGTAGGTGGGCGAATGGTAGTACGGGCGACGCCCGTAGTAGGTGCTAGAGTATCCGACCTGATAGGGTGAGCGATAACTTCCGCTATTGCTTACCCCAATACTTATCCCAACGCCTCCGTAACGAATTCCGCGGTAACCAACTCCATAGCCGCTGCTGTAGCCAATCCCATAACCACTGCCGTAGCCGCATCCATACTGGGCTGCCGCTTCAGGTGCATCGCCTGCCAAGGTAAACCCAATGGCGAGCACGGGCGCGATGATCCACTTCGTGAACGAATACATGCTGTTCAACTCCATCAATATGAGCGAAAAAGAGGGTTGGCGAACCAATTCGACTGGGTCCACCAGAACAACACCACAGCACCGCAACCAACGCGCCAATTCGTGAAACTCAACCGTCACCCCCTCACGAACACCTGTTTTCCTGCACAAATCTGCCTGTTTTTTAATTCAAAAGAAAACGGAAACATCCTCGACCAGCAATCCAAGCCGCCATCAAAACGACCACACGTGTCACCGAACAGATGACGCATCCCCAGTCCAGGCTCCCCCCCAACTAAAACGACCAGCAGCTACTTCTTAGGCTAGGCCGAAATACCCGAACACGCTCGACAACCGCCATCAGACGACCGCCTCCATCCGTCGCCAAAAAATACCGCATGACGCTGGCCGAACGTGATGAGAAAATTCCTCGCCACAGACGCAAGCGACCGCTTCCCTTAAGTCGTCGTTACCGTGCCGCAACCGCTGCTCCCAGTGTGAAACCGTGGTATGCGGCCAGTCAATTAGCGGATGCAGTAAATTGCTTGGTCGCTTCGAAGATACAGACTTCCATCCACCACAGCTGGGGTTCCATTGAATTGCGACTCATCCAGCGGCGGATTCTGATGCAGCAATTTCATCTCGGGTGATGCGGCAAAGACCAACGTTCCACTCTTTCGCGTCACCACCACCAATTTGTCACCAATAAGGATGGGAGATGCATAAACGGGGCGGCCACCGGAACGCAATCCGGCCAATCGAGCTTTGGTGACCGTTTCGCCTGTCTCTGCGTTCATCGCGAACGCGAAACCACGATCGCTGACCCAATACAAATGGCCGTCATGCAACAGCGGTGTTGCGACGTAGCTACTCTCGCCTGTCTCCCAAAGCCGATGCGATTCAGTAATGTTTTTTCGACCGCCACGTCGAATCGCAACGGTCTGCTGCTGAGGATAACCACCAAACGTGTAAAACGCCTCTTCGCCCACGACGACGCTAGGACTGACATTCCCGCCGGTTCCGGTTTCATAGAACCATCGCAACTTACCAGTTTTCGGATTCAAGCCCCAGGCTTCACCAGGCATCGCGATGACCGCTTCGGTAACTCCGGCTTCACCTTCAACCAATACAGGAGTCGCAAAGCAAAGCTCCAAATTATCGTAATCCGCTTTCCAGGCCTCACTTCCATCGGCAATATTCAAACCGATCAGGGCGCGGGCTTCTTCCGCCGCATTCACGATCAAGATATCGTCCGACAAGACGACACTTGCCCCACTTCCCCATCGCCGGTTACTGGACATGCTTCCGACTTGTACGTGCCACAACAGCTCACCATCCATTGTCAAACCAACAACACCCGCTTTCCCAAAAAAAGCGTAAACATTTTTCCCGTCACACGCGGCGCTTCCGCTGGCATAGCCATGCTCCGTAATAAAGCCGCGATAACGATCTTCTTGGGCAGGCGCAGGAACAGAATGTGTCCAAAGCTGCTTCCCCGTTTTAGCATCCGCACAGACAAGAATCCGTTCTGCTTTCTCGCCTGATTCACCTGAATAGCAGGTAACAAAATCTTTACCACTGTGCAGAACCGGTGACGAGGAACCTGGACCAGGCAAATCAAGTTTCCAGGCAACGTTGTTATCAGCGTCCCACGTCATCACCACGTCACTTGCCGCCTTGCCTTGGCCATCAGGACCACGAAATCGCTCCCAATTTTCAGCTGCTATGCAAGAGGCAGACAGTACGCCCGACAGGCAAATTAAGTTTATGGCAGTCGCGATTCGCATCATAACATTCCCCAAAATCAGTTGTTCTACAGAAGATTCAATGCTTGAACCATCCAGCTCACCAAAAGTTCCGTACGAAGTACCAAGCCTGCGCCAATGCAAAAAATCCCAGCTTCCCGAGCATTTGAATTGCCGGCAAGTCAAAACCACTCGATTCAAAGACCTCGCAGTCCAAAGTCGACAGATACGGGTGCAGCACAACCGAGTCAGGCCAACAATTGCTTGATCGGGCCGAGTTGATCGATGTGATTCAGACCGAAACCGGGATCCCCAAAATGCTCAACAGGATTACCGTAGGCATTCAGGAGCGTTGTATACCACTTGCCCAAGCTCTTGTGACCAACATCTCCATATATCGGCAAGCGAATGTACCGGCCGCCAAGGTTCAGTTTCGCATTATCACCAGCCAGTACGATAAACGGGTACTCAGTACCGTGGGAGTGATGTGTTTCGCCACGATCAGGAAAATCGAAAATCATCGTATTGTCGAACATGCTGCCACCAGCTTCCAGCACACTTTTTAAACGTGAAACGATACGCTCCACTAATGTCATATGGTGATGGCGACATCGCTTGCGAATCTCCTCCGCCCCCAAGCCGCCGATTGATTTCCCGTGCCCCACGTCGTGCATGTTAACCTTTTCTCCTTCGATCCCAGCAATCCCCGTGTACGAATGTCCGAGCTCATCGACGGTGAAGGCTGCAACATTGGTCAAACCAGACGTCAATGCGCCGAGCAAAACTTCAGCATGGCCAATTTGCCGGTCAAACGTACCCACGTCGGCATCCAAGTATTTGAGATCGAGCTCTGGCACGTGGCAACAAATCAAATCCGCCATCTCGTCAATTTTGCGGTTACGACGACGGATGACTTCCACCGAATCCGAGTAATTTGTGAGTTTTGCTTTCTCGATCCCGTGTAGCGTTTGGGCCGCTGCTTTCTCATTTGATGCGACAAATTCGAGCAACTTACGATCAAGCTAATATTGCGTCTGAGCTGTCTTCTAGAGCGAGACCGATTTAAATAATTCTGCCATAGCAACGCGTGGCGATCCAAACGCATACTTCGGTTGCTTTGGCCTGCGGGATGAGAATCCCTTCGCAATGCCATCGAGTGCGCCGCGAGCATTACGACCACCGAGTGGAAAACAGGCCAATTCGATATGCTCAACCAGAGAGGGGAAAAGTTTGGCAAGTTCAAAATCAACGGTGGCCCACTTGATCGAACTGATTCGTTCATTCGCATTAAAAACACCGGGCGACGAACACCAAGAATGATGCCCCGTGGTGCACATTTTCCCCAACAGTCCCTGCAAAATGGTCAGCTTGTTCACGTGGCTAGCAAGTGGATTCATCCATTCAGGTAGCTCATGCGGTGCCAAATCGATCTGATACGCCGCTTTTGCTGTTCCTTCTACATCAATTTCGAATCAAAGCTGGGCGGAACCATCACCCGAGGCCACAGCCCATTGCCACGATGCATAAAGATGAACCGCATAGGAGGCTGCCCAGGTGCCACCAGCAGACGATCGGGATTTATCCACGCCATTGCAACGGCGGTAGACAACCCGATTCTTAAAAAGTCACGCCTTGTTGTCATTCGTTTCCTCACTGCAATCGGTAAACGCCTGTCAGTGTCTGACCGGATGGTTCGTCAACAGTATGCTGGAAGAATTCTACTTTGCCGATGTGTGAAACAGCTTGACAGCCAAGACGGGACCGACAAGTAGCCGCGAACGGCCAGCAAGCTTACCCGAACAGACAGATCGGTCCGAGAATCCTCAGGTTCAATCACTCGAGACGCTTACGATACATGAACGAATCAGACGTCAGAAGAGAGAGAATCACTGCGTTAAAACTGCCACCAATCTCTACATAGGCTTCGTCGGCATCGATCAAAGTTTTCGAATCATTCAACATCTCATTTCGACCCACGTAAACCCGAAAGGCATGCCGAATGTTCGATTATCGCCCCCGCTTCGATTTGGCAAGCCGGTCAATCATCACCAATGTATCCGCGACCTCTCCATCTAACCTCGGCTCGCCAGTTCCCGATAAATTGCCAGTCGAAGCAATTGTTGCGGTTTTATAAACATCGAATGTCGATTTACCATTCCCGCTTCGAACCAGATTTTCGGGATGCTCAAGTGACTCTACTGTTCGGTACCGACCAAAATCATCACAAACTCGAATGGCAAACCTGAAGGATTCATTTGCTTGTGGCACTTCCAGCATGCGGTCTTGCTAGTGACACCCTCTAATCGCTGCCGAAAGGTCTTGTGAGGATCCTCTGGAACCTGAGCATCCACGGTGATTGGACTATCTACCACTTGTCCAGCTTACAATTTTTCGCGTATCCAACGCCTGCGACGAACCGGATCGGAATAAAAGTTAGTTGAGCGGGCGATCAACCAAGCCGGGTGGGTCAAGATTCCCTTACGATGCTCAATCCTAAAGGGCTGCGTGGGCGGATAATCCCAGAATCTTCGCTTTGCAATATCGCCTTGATACTTGGTCGATTTCCAACTGCCGTAACGATAAATACTCGGTGTGGGTGGAAGACTGTAAAACGGCGAGTGATGAAAGGTGTATCCGTGACCCCAAGGAACCGTAGTGACCGGATTTCGGTTGTTGCCAAAGGACTCCTCAGAGTAGTGCATGTAATTGACCAATTCACCTGACCGTGAAGTGTCCGATTCGCAGCAACTTCTGTGCTTGCAAGAATTCAAAGTTCTCCGCGAGGACGATCTCGGGATCAGTCTTCCAATTTGTGTCCTTCAACCTTTCGTAGGCGCCCTTTCACTCGTCGATGATCTGCTGACCAGTTGCGTTGTCCTTATCGTGATAGATGAAAAACTTATCAGACGTAAGCAGGTTCTCAAAAATCTGTCCATCTTTTTCGACATGCCAAGTAACAATCCGATCGGCTTCGAGAGTCAACCAACCAGGGGTCGCCTGACTTCCGGGACCTGGGTTTTGATACTTTCCCTCACTTCGCTCGCCGTCCGTAAAAACCTTCAGGGAGCCAGCGTAACCAAAGAAGTCACGAAAAAATCGAACTGTGCGGGGATGCGAGGTATCGTTCGATCGGTAATGCTTCCCATTCAGCGTCGAGTCCACTTGGCCCCGATAGTAAGTTTCGTCCTGAAGTAATCGTTGCACCTCGCGACGATAATCTTCTCGCGAGGTGAGCCTCCCCTCCGCCGCGGCTCTTACGAGTTCGGGATCGGGATTACGATCGCCGGGCGCATAAGAAATGGCGAAACTGCTTCTCGTGGCGACATTTTTATGCGACCACTCTCATCAGGTTCGCCCGCTCCAAATTCCAACCGATACAGAAAATCGGATTCCAGCAGCACCGCTATCAACATTTGACGAATACCATCAGTAATCCCACTCAAAGCAATTGCATCTCGTGTCAACTTTAGGTAGCCGGCAAGCTCGTCATCGCTTGCTGCGCGCTGCAAGACAAAACTGAATTGTGACTGGATTGCCTCGGTAAGCAGTTGTTCACTCGGTTCTGCATCGAGCATGATCACCTGTTAAGAAGCAGGCGATGTGGTTCGCAGAAACCACCGATCCTTTGCATTCGGAAAATTGCATTCGGAAAATCGTTCGCTTTGATCTCGCCGTGCTTAATTCGCTCCGCGCGAATCTGCTTGCTCGCGATCCAACGGGCATTATCCAGCATCACCAGCAAGTGCCCTCTGTTCAGCATATCCAGGTCGTAGTACCGGACCCCAGAGCGTTCAAGGAGAATGAACGAATTTGTGACGCCATAAAACCTTGGGCCACGTTGAAAATACGAATCACGTTCACGACCGGTCAGTTGAAATACGTCGATCACTCGTTCATGAAAGATTGGAGGGCTTACCAACCAGCGGCGAGCCGGCGTAAAACCTTTGGCTTGAATCGTGCCAGAGAAGAGTGTTTCATGATCGATGTAATTTCCATAATCCGGTTAGCGTCGCTTTTTATCCAAGCTCGATGCGTCAGTTCCACTCAATTCATCACGCAGGAATTTCACCAACAGACCTCGTTCCTCCGCACTTGGCTGTGCGGCATCATCGGGTGGCATCAGCCCAAATAACAGTTGCTCCTCAGCTGCGTTCAGCAACTTGAGATGGTCACTGGCATTCCAACTGACCAGTCCATCGAAACGAACCTCCGCATCGGCGGTATCGATACCATGGCAATCACCACAGTACTTTGTAACGACCGCGTTCACCTCAGTTGGAACGAGCCCAGCATTACCGCGATCCTCAGCTACCGTGGCTGATGCCCGAAACAACAGCGGCCACAGCAACACCAACAACAGGGCTGACTACTCCATTCGAATACGCGATTTCAGACAATTCAATAAGGAAACCTAATCCAAATTGAGTTCGCTCAAAATGCTCCGCATGATCGGTGGATGCAGCGGCTTACGGTCGAAAAAAAATGGGTCCGCGCCGTGACTCGCAGGACGGTCCATGTCGATCTGGGCCCTGACATACGCATACATGTCATTGACCATCACCTCCTCGTCATCCATCACACGCGCCGCAATTGCGTTGTATTCAACCTCCGAACCCATTTCAAACAGATTCGATGCGGAGTGCCGAATCGGAGTCGTGGTCGCCCAGATCAGCTTCGCGTCAGTCGTGCGAAGTCGCTTGATGATTTCCCGAAGATTCTGTTCATAGCTGCTTGAATTGGTCGTTCGAATACCGCCGGATGAAATCGGCATCACGCGAAACGTCTTCATACCTGGGGCGCGGTAAACCAAATCACCAAGACCTACATTGAAATGGATCAAATCCCACTTCCCATCACCCAGCCAGGCATTCAAGTTTGCCAACATCGTTGTCGTGTTACGAACTTCACCGGGCATTAGAGCGGGAAACACGACATCGACTTTACCCTTCAATGCCTTCGCGACTTCTTGTGCTGGTTGTTGGTAAACGCTATCACCAAGAATCAGCACGCGCGGAACGCGATCTCCCTCCCCGTGCACCGCGATGGAAAACAAGCAGAATGCGAAGATAAGAAATTGACGAATCATTCCGACCATCGATCAACTCATCAATTGGCTCATGTTGCCCGTGCTATCAGCAAATCGCTCGACCGGCACATCCACCGCGTTCAACATCGAGACAAACAAGTTCGCCAGCGGAACCTTCTGATGCCCCTCAAACGCGTGCAGATTCCCATGCTTGAACCCCAAACCAGATCCGCCAGCCAATTGAATTGGATAATTCTTCGTGCTGTGGGAGGCGTGTGGATGGGATGACCCCCACAGCACCACCGTATGATCCAGCATCGTTCCATTTCCTTCCGGTGTATCGCGCAGGCGCTTCAGGAAATAAGCATGCTGCTCCGCTCGCCATCGATCCCACTTACCCGAATACTCAGCCGGTCGTTTATGAGCGATATCATGCGTGGCCCCCTTATACCCGAGCACATAGGTCGCATAGTTCCACATCTCACTATCCTGCGACTGCTCACTCTCGAGCATCAAAGATGCAAACCGAGTTGCGTCCGTTTGAAAGGCCAGAAAAATCAGATCGTACATACACCGGATGTACGCTTGCGGATCTTTATGCGAAACCTCGATGTTCAGTCCCTTCGTATCAACCTGTGGCAGTGACTTGTGCGTCCACTGACTGGTTCTTTCAACACGCTGCTCAAGAGCGCGGATCGAATCGAGGTATTCATCAACTTTGATCTGGTCTTCATTGCCTAATCGGTTCTTGAAACTACGGCTATTTTCCAATAACAAGTCAAGAATGCTGGCTTCCCGTTTCAATCCCGCACGCACCTGCTCGACGCCCTTACCGGCATACGGATTGAATAAGCGATTGAAAATGTCCTGTGGTTTATGCAAGGAAGGTATCGGACGTCCAGGACCACGGTGCGAGAGTGTTTTACTTGAGCCGTAAGATCCTGTACCACCTTCTGTTCCCAGTGTTAATGAGGCATAACGTGTTTGATGCCCCTGCGCATTGGCGGCAACTTGATCGACGGATATATTATTGGTTTTCTCGTGCTCGGTCATATCGGCGCCGGTGGCAAAAACATCACCGCTACTATGCCCCCCCATCGACCAACCACCCTTGTGATCTAAACCACGCAGGTAGGTCACCTCATCTTTCAGTGGCTCGAACGGAGCAGACGATTTATTGAAGGTCAAAGGACCTGGCTGGGAGCATGGCCACCAACTCCAATCGTGATGTGGTTTATTCGGTGAAGGAATACCACTCGACCCATTGGGCATGTACGCCCCGTACGCGAAATAGCTAACCAACATCCGCTTGGCTGGCAAAGGACGATTCGATTCCCCAGCGAAGCTCATCCCATTTAAAAATGGCAGGGAAAGACCAATGCCCCCTCCACGGAGGACCTCCCTGCGATTCAAATACCAAGATTTTTGTGACATGATTTTTTCCCCAAGCGGCGGAGCGGGTCGTCAACCTAGTAGTTTCAGCAAACCAAACTTACGCAGCATCT
>JAYZAR010000056.1:0-13042 GCA_036339635.1 Planctomycetota bacterium
GCTTTGGCGATTGCCGCCGGACGCATTGCAGTCGTTGCGAGCAAAGAAGGTGACACCGCTTTTTTAAGTGCCAACGATCGGAGTCGCTGGGCGACCGTGGCTTCGTTGGTTGAGCACGGCACCTATGCGATCGATCAGCAAATTGCGATTTCCGATCCAATCAAACGAAATCGTCGCCCATGGAACTCCATTGACAAGGTGCGGCACCTTGGCCGGGATGGAAAACAGCATTTTTATAGCAGCAAGCCACCTTTGTTGCCGACGATGATCGCTGGCATCTATGCGGTGGTCCATAAAATCACCGGGATGACGCTGACCGATCAGCCGATTTACTTGGCTCGCATCCTTTTGGCCCTGGTCAATTTACCGCTACTGGCGGTGTTTTTGGTGGCGACGATCGTTTCGATTGATCGAATCTGTACACGCATGTTTGCCAGGCATGGGGATCAGTATGATCTGTTGCAGCGCGATTGGATCGTTCGCTTTGCGGGGGCATCCTGTTGCTTTGGAACGATGGTGCTTCCCTTTGCGATTTCGCTGAACAACCATTTACCGGCCGCCGCCGCCACGGCAGTTGCTATGTGCATCTATTTGGTCGCTGCGGATCGTCTGGCAACGCTGAATGAGTGGACTGACGAGAGAGCCAACGTCAGCGGGCAAAGGAATCCATCTGAGCGACAACGGCAAGTGCCTCGGGGTTGGTGGTTCATCGCCGGCATGGCTGCGGCCATGGCGGCTGCGAACGAATTGCCCGCCCTATCAATGATGACCTTTTGGGGCGTGCTTTACGGTTGGATCTCTCGCCGTTCCCTGCTGCCGATGGGCGTGGGGATCGCAGTCGTCGCGTTCGCTTTCTTCGGAACCAACTGGCTGGCCCATCAGAGTTTGCGCCCCGCTTACGCTCACCGTGGCAATGGTGCGGTTATTCAAAGCTACCCTGAACGGGCAAGCCTTACCAAGCCAGATGCGGCTTTGGTTGCCAACATTTCCGAGACGCTTCGTGCGCGGGAGCAAATCGATCCGGCTGCCGCCATCACCATCACTGATTCTGATGAAAAAGATCGTTGGATTGCTCGTGCAGGGGACCAGCAATTTGCTGTTTTACGATCGGCAGCAGGCTGGCAATTAGCTCTTTGGGACGACTGGTATGAGTATCCGGGCTCTTATTGGCGACCAGAGAATTTACGTGGTGTCGATCGAGGTGAGTCTTCCCGAACTACCTATCTCCTCCACATGACCGTTGGCCATCACGGTATTTTTTCATTAACGCCTCTTTGGGTTCTGGTTCCGGTTGGCTTGTGGTTCGGATTGGCCGGTGGGGCGTGGGACCATCGTCGATTGATGGCGGCCATCTCGATCTCCACGCTCATCTGCTGCCTGTTCTACCTTGCCCGCCCTGAGATTGATCGTAATTACGGGGGTGTAAGTGTTTGTTTTCGCTGGTTGCTTTGGTTTGCGCCACTGTGGCTAGCTGCTTTGACGCCGGCATTGCAAAAATGGGGAACATCCTCAGTCGGCCGCCTCGCGGTTGGCGGTTTGCTTGCATTGAGCGTCTTCTCGATGGCTACGGCTCTCTCTTCTCCCTGGCAGTCACCTTGGCTGTATCGCTTCTGGATGTTTTTGGGCTGGATTGACGCCTGAAAACACGACTAGTATCGCGTTATGGCGAATCATGCCCAAGCCGTTGTGCGGCGGGTGATTCGCTCTGGTGAACACTCGCGTAAGTTGGCTTGCGCGGATGGATCGTCCGAGCCTGGTGCCCGTTCCAGATTTCAAACGGTCCAGATCCAAGTGGTCTAGCGACTGGAAAAAATTGATCCCGAAAGTCCACGTGTCAGTGAGCGATAAGCAGAACGCGGCGACGAAGCGAAAATCGAGGCGAGGGTCTCGATGGATTCTGACTGCGCTGATGCTGGTTGCGCTGGGGATGGCGGCCCGTGCGTTAGCGCCCCAAACGATTGGTGAAACGGCGCGAAGTTTCGTTGTTGCCAAGTTGCAAGATCACTATCGCGATTACATCGTCTCGATTCGGCGTGGTCACTTTCAGCCAGGGGTGGGACTGATTTTCGAGGATATGCGGATTTGGGATGACGGTTCCGTTTCAGGACGCCCCCGCGAGATGATTCGGGTCGATCGAATCACGCTCGTTTCTGATGTGCATCCGGAGCGTTTGCTGGACCAGCAGAACCCATTTGAGACCAGTGAAATTTTGGTCGATGGTGTTCAGGCGAATGTTTGGCTGGAAGATGGTGAGACGATTTCGTTGACGCGTCTAATGCCGCTGCCAAAGTTTGGGCCTGGCGTGCCGCGACTAGAAGCGCGACGCGTGGCGGTTCGTTTATTCGGTGATGCTCCCGGCGAGCGTCCGGTTGATGCGACGCTGTCGCAGTGCGTGATTGAAAAGACAACGGACGAGCAGGGGGTTAAGCGTGAGCGAATCATCTTACGCGGGGTAACTGATTTTGCTGACGACGTTTACGCTATCGTAGATCGTGGACCTGACACGACGGATGTTCGTTGCGCGATCAAGCGAGCCTTTCTAAGTCGTAATCTGTTGGACCGCTTGCCCGATGCCTGGATGGGGCCAGCGAAAGAGATTCCCCAGTTGCAATTTAACTGCGATGCCCAATTGGCCTACTTCAAACGAGACGGTCAGGACGCCAACTATCGAGTGAAATTAAACGTGCATGATGGTCGATTCATGCATGCCGCATTGCCTGAGCCGATTCATGATTTACGTGGTGTCGTGGTTTGTGATCCGCACGGCGTCGCGATAGAAAGTTCGCAAGGGATGTTGGGTGACGCGGTGATCCGCGGTACGGGTACCGTCGACGGGCTGAAGTGGCCATCGAATGTAAAATTGAATTTGTCTGCACGGGGTTTGTTACTAAACAGTCGCTTGGCCGCGTCTCTATCACCTTCTCTGCAGCGAGGTTGGAACCGTTTGCAACCCTATGGTCGCGTGGATGCCGATGCTGAATTTGTTCATCGCGTGGGGGCTTATGGTAGTGGTCAGTGGAAATCCACCGCGACGATCGATTGCAAAGGTGTCGACGTTCGCTACGAGAAGTTCCCCTATCCGGTTGAAAGTTTGGTTGGCCGGGTCGTTGTAAAAGATAATATCGCAACGTCGGATTTGATGAGTGGCAGAATCAGCGGCAACCGTATGCAGTGTGCTTTTCGTTTGCCGATAAAGCCGGGGATAACGCTCGAAAAATCGTTCGTGATGGCGAGTGATGGGCCGATACCAATAGACAAAATGCTGCTTGAATCGTTGTCACCGCGGGGAGGTTCCGCGACGGGATTAGAAGCGTTCGTGCGTTCGCTCAGTCCCCGTGGATCGGTGGAACTTTCCAACGCAGAACTGACGACCGATTCGCAGGGCCGCCAGTCGCGCAAGCTCGAAATCAAGGTGATGGATGGTCATCTTCGCTATTCAAAATTCGATTACCCATTGTTTAATGTCGCCGGCGACATTCTGGTGGAAGACGATCTCGTTACCATGTCAAGTTTTCGAGGCACCAATGGTGATTCAGCGACGATTCAATGTGAAGGCTCCTTCCGAATGTCCGTGGATCGTCCGGTGATTAACAATGGACAGGTCTTGTCAACGGAGAAAACAAAATCGGAACTTGCATTGCATTTCACCGCTACAGATTTACGCATGGATGACTCTTTGCGGGATTCGTTGCCTGAGTCCGCACAAACAACGTGGGACGCGATGTCACCGAGTGGCGTCCTTGATCAATTGAAAGTGATGATTCGCCAATCGGGTGCCGGTAACCCGCTCGGCTTGGATATCACGGCTCGGCAATTTGCTACCGATCAGGTGACCAATCGTTCGCTGAGTCTTCGCCCTGTTGCCCTGCCGTATCGCATCGATGTGACGGAAGGAAGGGTTCACTTTGATGGCTCGCGTGTGTTTATTGAATCAGTGCGCGGTCGGCATGATGCTTCGACACTCTCTGCTGATGGCGTTTGTGTTCAAGGGACATCGGGTCAATGGGAGTTGCTGCTGAACGTACATAGTGGCAGTCGGCTGCAACCTGATGCTGAATTAATTGCTGCTCTGCCCGGGACGATGCAGGAAGCGATGAGGGATTTGCAGATCCGGGGTCCGGTGAGCATTCGAGGCCAAACCCGTTTGGCGATGCCGGACGAAAGCCATCCGGTACCTGCCATTCAATGGGATCTCGGTTTGCAGTTGGAAGGGAATCGGATTGGTGATGTTGGCCCCGTTCATTCGCTTCGGGGAGAGATTCGTGTTAAAGGTGTACGCGATGAATATGGGATCCGCGCCGCGGGCAATGTTTTGCTTGACTCGATGCATTTTTATGATCTGCAAATCACGGGAATACGTGGTCCATTTTCGATCCAGGATGATCAGTTGTTTTTGGGCAAGGAGTCGTTTGACTTATTGAGTCAGCCGGAACCTGCCGACATGGGCCTGGCGTCAAATCAATTGACTCCTCCCTCGACAGGTCCAAGTGCCGCAGTGCGGTCAATCCGAGGAACTTTATTTGATGGCCTGCTGCAAACAGATGGAGTGGTCACACTGTCGACGGGAAGGTTCGACGTGGCAGTGTCGATCAAGGATGGAATGGTCCCGACGCTGTTGGCCGATTTTGGTCAAGCCGATAATGAGTTGACGGGCACCGTCAGTGGGCAAGCGCGGTTGCTGGGGAATCTGGGGCGACCGGAACTGCTAAATGGAACCGGCTCAGCTCGGCTAACCGGGGCCAATCTGTATAAGCTGCCGATGATCGTTCAATTGTTGAATTTGCTCCGGGTAACACCGAACGAGGCCGTGGCGTTCACCGACGGCGAGCTAGACTTTTCATTAGATGGCGAGACGCTGATCTTCAATGATTTGCAAATCTGGGGTGATTTGGTCGCCTTGGATGGTGGCGGCACAATGAATCGCCGAAGGGAGTTGGACCTGACATTCAACTCTCGGGTCAGTCCGCAGAATACGTTCACAAAGATCATTCGGCCGCTGCAGAGTCAGCGTTACACGCTGTTTACCATTGACGTGCGTGGGCCGTTGCACGATCCGTCGATCGAACGCCGAGCCTTGGAAGGTGTGGGCGAGACGATCGGATACCTGTTCAGCGGTCCGGAGAAATCAGCACAGTCACAAGATTTACAGCAGGAGCCAGCACGTTGACATCGGAAAGCGCCTGATGCGGCTGCGGAAATGATGTGTTCGCCGCTTTCGTAGTGGTTGGAAAACAAAACGCTTGATCTTAAGACGGTTGAGTCCCCATGGATGCGGCAGCGTTTGTTGTCGTTCACCCACACCCATGAACACCCAACGATCGGAATCCCATCCGAAACGAAGATTTCAAATCTGGAAGGAGTAAGATTTTGAATATCAATCCAGCTGCGGCCGCAGCGGTTGCAGGGACCGCCCGCGCAGTGTCTCGAGGAGGTGAAGCCGACAACCAGGCTACCGAAATGACCCGTCAGCAAGCAAAGGTTGACAGCCCCGCCGCAGCGTCAGGAGAGTCGACGGTGAACGCGGGGGAAAATACCGAAGACCGCGATGCGAACGGACGCCAGCTTTACGATATCTTTGAGGAGGTTGAGCGACAGACCGCTGACCATCAAGAAGCCCCGACGGAACACCGCAAGTCGGTTAATGCCGAAGGTGTTGGGAGCGAACTGGACCTGGAAGTGTAAAAAGTGAAGCGATTTGCTGCTAATTATCGGTGTACTTTTTCAATTTTCGATCGAGCGTGCTACGTTCGATTCCCAAAATACTGGCAGCACGACTCTTGTTACCTTCGGTGTGCCGTAACACGCGTTCGATATGCTGTTTTTCGATTTCCGCCAGACTTAGTTCCATCCCGGTGAGCGCCGGGGCATCAACCGGGCCCTGCTCGACCGCAGGCGTTAGCACAAGGTCGGAAGCGTCGATTTTCCCCTTCATGTTGAGCACTACAGCTCGCTCGATCACATTCTTGAGTTCCCGGATATTGCCTGGCCAAGAGTAATTGACCAGCATTTGCCTGGCGCTTTCTGTAAAGCCCGATATCTTACGACCCATTTCGAGGTTGAATTGATTCAAGAAGAAATCTGCCAACAGAAGACAGTCTTTCTCACGCTGTCGCAAAGGTGGCACGAGGATTTCAACCACGTGTAATCGGTAATACAAATCTTGACGGAAAGATCCTTCACGAACCATCGCTTGCAGATCGCGATTAGTTGCCGCCACGACGCGGACATCAACTTTGATCGCTGTTTGTCCGCCAACCCGTTCGAAGGGATGGCCCTCGAGCACCCGTAGGAATTTGGCCTGGATTTCCGCCCCCATTTCGCCAATCTCATCCAGCATCAGTGTGCCGCCATGGGCTGCTTCGAAGTTGCCTTGTTTGCGTTCGGTCGCACCGGTGAAGGCGCCTTTTTCGTGCCCGAACAATTCGCTTTCTAATAAACTCGGGGAGAGTGCCGCACAGTTTAAGCAGATCAATGGCCCGTTGCGGCGACCGCTCGAGTGATGAATCGCGGCCGCGATCAACTCTTTCCCGACTCCCGACTCGCCACGGATTAGCACGGTCGCATTGGTCGGTGCAGCCAAGCCGACTTGTTGCACGACATCAGCGATCGGTTTGCTGCTGCCGACGATTTGAACTTTATCACCAAGTCGTTGTTGCAACGCTTTTATTTGCCGTTGGCTTTGTTTAAGTGAACGGCTGAGGCGATGTTGATCCGCAAGTCGACTAAGTGCCTCGGCCAAAATCTCGCAAGCGGCGACGGTGTATTCGAGGTCGTTTCCAGCGAGTGGTTTGCCTCCGATACAGCTGGTCAGGTGGATCATCCCGCGTAGTTGTCGTCGATGATCACGGATCGGTGCAACGATGACACTTTCAACATCGATTTCACCGCGACTATTTTCTGTTGCGAGTTGGCCGTCGCCGATCACATTCCGCGCCAGGATGGCTTCACCCTCCTCGTCCGTGAGAGATTGAATCAGCGGTTCGGGTGGTCGCCGGTAGCTCCGGTGTCCGGTTTGCCGGGTCGCTAGCAAGGGAATGTCCGCCAGTGACTCTGCCGCCGATGATTTTTGCCATACGTAGACTCCTGCTGTATCGAGCGGAGTTTGCTGTGACAAAGATTGCAGCGTCTGGTCGACCGCTTGATCGAGTTCGTCGCATCGTGCCAGGTCAAATGCCAGTTGAAGTAGCTGGCGACTCGGTGCGGTGGCCAAAGCTGCTGCGGGGCGACCGTGCAAATACGCACTGCGCCGCCGGCGATCGGTGATGTTGGTCGCGTCAACATCCATCGTGATTTGTTCGTCGGTCGCTTGAGCGGAAGAGCCCGTGGAAACGACCGTTTCACCGATTCCTCCCTCGATTCGATTCGCAAACGTGATGACGAAACCAGCTACCTCGATTTGATCCGAGTTGCTCAGTGAATGTGATTTCTCCAGTTTCTGGCCGTTCAAAAAGGTGCCATTGCGGCTTGCCAAGTCCTCAATCTGCCAACTCTGGCCCGACCAGGAGATTTTGGCATGTTGGCGGCTCGCCCGATCACTGCGGATCACGACTTGATTGCTGGAAGCTCGTCCGATGACCGCCTCACCTGGGGGGTGTAGCCGGAAGATATCGCTCCAACGGCCTGCATTTCGAAGGATAAGGTAGGCACCCTGTTTGCCGCCCGAGCCGCCGGTTTGGGCGGTTTTGGAGTCTTTGAGGGTTTTTTCCAAAGCATATCTCCAAGAAATGCGGTAGCGAAGGATAGGACCGCTTTAGCCGGGGCTGACAAGCAGAATCCGCTCTTCGTTCACCCTAGAAGCTACTTGTCTTACCGTCCAGCGCTGCTTGTGGCGACCGATGCGAAGGGGGGTACGACTTGGGGTGGTGGTAGCGATTTGCACACCAAATTGGGGGGGGTGCGGCGAAAACCGTTGCTTGCCGACAAAATTCGCCGCGAGTATTCTACTTGCGTCCAAGTTTTCCCTCGAAATAGTGCGGGTTCCTGTTCACAATAAAGGAACTCGTCAATTCTTTCACTCTCACCATTGGCCATCCGGTCAGTGACACTTTTGGAGATCCACTGTGATGGACCCTCAACGGTTGCTTCGCTACGTCGCTGTTTTGTCGCTTGGTTTGATCGCCGTCGCGACCACCTACGCTGGAATTGGGTTTGGTAATCAGCAGGCGGTTGGTGGTGTGATGATCGACGCTGCTGGCGTAGTGCGAACTGCGACGCTAGAAGAACGAGCTGATCTCGCAAACATGCTACGCCAAGGAATGAACCCGGTTGCTGGCGATGTCGCAAAAGCAACCGAGATGCGAATGATTTCGCTACGGGGTTTGCAGGATGCCGTCAAGGCAAGTCAGCAAACCGGGGCGATGATTCCGGATGAGATTGAATACTTAGCTGGACTTCAGCGAATCGAGTACGTGTTTGTCGATCAAGAAAAAAATGACATCGTCATCGCTGGTCCTGCAGAACCATGGGATTTGCGCGATGACGGATCGGTTGTCGGCAAAGTCACAGGTGGTAGCACGATGCGTCTGGTCGATTTGATGGTCGCGTTGCAAAGCGTGGAAACGGCTCGCCAAGCTGGGATCAGTTGTTCGATTGAGCCAACAGCCGAAGGTCGAGTTCGTCTACAGAAGCTGCTGCGAAGGATCAAGTTGCGTCCGGGCCAGAATCCAACTGTCTTTGAAGCGTCGATGCGGGAAGCGTTCGGCCCACAAATAATTCAACTGACTGGAGTTCCTACCGAGAGCCGATACGCTCGCACGCTTGTCGCAGCGGACTTTCAAATGAAGCGTGTCGCGATGGGACTCATGGAATCACCAGTTGCTGCTTTGCCAAGCTATCTTGAGATGTCCCGTAACAGCCGACACGGAGCGGGACAAAATCCTCGCTGGTGGATGGCATGCGATTATGACTCTTTGGCCAAGAGTGCAGATGGGCTCGCTTGGAAATTAAGCGGTCAAGGTGTACGCACATTGACCGAGCAAGATATTGTCGCCGCGGACGGTTCAGTAGAAGCGGCCGGTCAGGCAGACAAGGTGGCTCAGCAGTGGGCTGACAAGATGACCGAGAATTTCGCCGACTTGTCCGAGCAGATGCCGATTTTCTCTGATCTTCAGAAACTAATGGACATGACGCTTGTGGCCACGTTGATCGTACAGGAGCGTCTGGATGAGCATGCCGGCTTGAATCTTAATGTGCTGCGTGACAATGCCGCCGGTGTTCCACTTACTTCCTACAACGTCCCCCGTGCTGTGGATCCGCAGTGCAGCTTCGTTCGAGGTCGGGCAGGCTGGGTGGTGACCGCCTCGGGTGGTGTTGACATCAACGCTTTCGAAATTGTCGAGAGCCAGCAGACGGATGAGTCTGTCGCAAAGGCCCGCACGACTGCACTTGCTGCTGCGTCCAGTCGTTGGTACTGGGATAACTAAAGGCTCGTCGCAGATTTTCTGACTTTTTCATGTCGCCACCTCGTCCTACTTGGTGGCGACTTTCGATTCTGCTGACTGATACTCTGACAGCGTGGCTAGGATGGGAACCTGGGGATTCGAGAGCTTCCAAGACGATATTGCGGTCGATTGGTTGGAGGATCTATTTGATTCAGATCCGATCGCTTTTTTTCGGCAGTGTCTGGACCTGACGGGCCATGATTATCTCGGCCATATTGCTTGCATCGGAGTCATTTGTACCGCGGAGATGATTCACGGTGTGCTGAGCGAGCCTCGAGCAGGATTGCCCGAGGCGGCGTTGCAGTGGCTGAAGATGAATCAAGATTTGCACGTGAAGCCCTTCGTTTGTGAGGCGATTATCGGTTTGGGGCGTGTCATCGGCCCCGAATCGGAAATGTTCGAGATGTGGCAGGACAGTGAGAATCAATTGGATGCTTGGCAGTCGCATCTGCGCGAGTTGGTCAAGCGGCTTGCGGTCGTGTCGGCTGAAACTTCCTGACTTGTCCCTCAAAAGAGTTTTCTTTGCTCGATCGGGTTCAGGCGTTTGCCGCAGTATTAGAAGCAGTCGCAGTTTTTGGGGCAGTTGACGGTTGGGCTACGACGGGACGAACCGTGGAGTTTGGAATTTGCAATTCGTCGACTTGGGCCTGATTGGCAAGCTGCATCCGAACGATAGTTTGCATGAAATCTGCGAGTCAGATGCAAAATGCCGACACGAGTCTCGTCTGTCTCTGGGGTGGACCTTGTTGTCGTCGCGCTAGCCGCCGATAATTCGGTGCCACAGGCGGTGCTCTGATCCGTGCTGGTTGCTACCTTTTCCGGAGTAGGATGATGGACGATTCCGAAGTGAATGAGATCGATGAAACGGCAACCAGTGATATGCCACATCCATCACAACTGCCAGAGAGCGTCCAGTTGCCGAGCGGCATGAATCTATCGGAGTCTTCGGATTTAATCCAGGATTCAGAGATCTCCGTGGGGCCTGATTCGTCATCTCGTTGGCAAGAGAATCACGGTACGCTCCTGATGGGATTTTTCTGCATGATTCTGATGTTGGGGTCGATCTTCCTGGCATATCGCCAGAATCGTTTTGTGCCACCCAGATTTCCGGATGGTCAATTCATCGAAACGGTCGGGGAAGACGATTCGTTAGCAGAGGAGGTTGGAGAGGACGCTGTGGCAATTGAAGTCACGGGTGCCGTCAATGACAGTGGAAAGATTGCTATTGCGATCTTTGATGCGCAGACGAATTTCAACCAACCGACCGAAGCGACCCTCGCCTATGCCGGCGATGTCGTGGAGGGAGTGACCACGTGGCGAATCCCCCGCGAGGTGTTGCCCAGCAGATTTGCGGTGGCGGCCTATCATGATGAGAATGCGGATTCTGAACTGAACCGAAACCGCTTCGGAATCCCGACCGAAAGGTACGGATTCTCTAGCAATGCGCGAGGCATCGTGGGGCCTCCGAGTTTTGGCGAGGCGGTGATCAGCCGGCCAGAATCTGGAGAGACCATCGTGATCACGATTCGCTGAGGCCCTCAGAACCGGTTGCTTGTTTACCAAGTGAATTGGGGCCGGGACCGGGGGTGCCGGCATGTTGTGGAGCCTTGGGGTGGATTCCCGCGACATCGGCACTGCGGCAGCCCGCTCCCAATTGGTCGCTCCAGAGTCATCCCTGGATGGTTCCGTCGGAGCTGGGTGCGATTCGGAACACGTTTCCCAACCAAAGATCGAGTCAGCTCAGACACCACCAAACACAACGGAGGATCCAGACGGACCATTGGGATGCTCTTAAACTTGAGGTGTTCCGAGTTCAGCGAGTCGATTTATTGATGCGGCTGCGGATCGGTTAGCCTCTGCCTGGGTGAGTCGCCGCTCAGCGTCGGAGAGCCCGTGGCTTCGATGGTTGGCTCTGTCGCACGAGGCATGGATGGCGGCATTGCGATCATGTGGGAACCTGCCCACACGATGAGGCATTTCGCCGAGCGATGGAACTCGCCGGTGCAGCGGCTCTAAGCGTCCGAATCCGAGGCTGAACCAGTTTGCTCAGTGCCCTCTTCCACAGCGGGCTTAGCTTCTGGAGTGTCAGCTTCTGGGGCATCTGGTTCTGGAGTTTCTGGTTCATCAACGTCAGCTTCACTTTCTTCCTTGGTCGCCTGGCTGGCGATCGCATTCTCTTCTGCTTTTCGTTGCGATTCCTCTTGTTCTTTTCTCGCCTCGTCAAGAGCTTGCTTGGTTTCTTCTAGCTCTCTCGTCGTGGAATCGAGTATTTTGGTGGTGCTTGCAAGTTCCGTATTGGCCTTTTGGAGTTGGTCTCGACTTCGTTTGTTTGCTTGCTTGGCCTTGCCGATTTCTTCGGTCATTTTTGCCGCTGCTTTTTGGTGATCAGCTTGCAGTTGTTTCTGCATTGCTGCCATCTTTTGGGCTTCTTGCTTGGCGGCAGCAAGTGCACTTGCGGCAGCCGCCAGTTCGGCTTCCAATTCGGCGATTGTGCCTTCCTGCATTGCGATGGTCGCCTCGTTTTTGGCGATGGTGGCATCACGGTCTTCCGCAGTGGCTTTCATTGCCACAATCGTTGCCTCATTTTCAGCGATCGTGGCATCTCGGTCTGCCTGAGTCTGCTGTAGCACTGCGATCTCGTCTTGCATGGAGCTGACTTGACACTTTAGTTGAGCATTTTCGCGGCAGGCGCTGGTCTGTCTCAACAGCGGAATCCGGCATTGCCAGCTGCCCGCTTCGACGGCCGTCGAGGTAAGAAGAAGAAATGCTAACGCAGCGGAGGTCTTAGCGAACCGTGTCATCGTGGTGATCAATCTGCTCGATTTGGGTGGCTCAGGAGAACGAACTCTTTATCGTAATCCACCTTAGTAAGACAGCAAGCGACCCAATGCGAGTTGCGGCCGTCTTTTGTAGATCAAAAGTGAGTCTTTTGGCCGCAAAACCGGTATTGGTCGGTTTAAACGGGGCTGCGGGGGCAAGGGTCAGAGAGATACAGCGGGGGCAAGGATCAGAGCAGCATGCTGTAGACGCGCTAGTTCGTTTGACAGGCTGTGCCAACAATGCCCTGCCCACGACGCCGCGTCGGACTCTTGCTCCTTCTCGAAACAGGGTGCTACTAGCCGAGCCAAGTTTCAGTCATGAACGAAATCCCGAACCGAATCCAACGCTTCATCGACGTGCGAGGATTCGAACGCGGTCTAACATGGCAGCGTTGAAGTGCGATCATGGCAACTGAATTTGCCATCGAGGCGGATTCCAGAATCAACGGAGTTCTTGGTTCCGAACCGAGCGTGTTATTAAAACTTATATAGGAGCAGCAAGGAGTAATAGAGATCGTTTGGACGCGCACCTTGGGGGCTGCTGTCGTAACGATCGGTCGCCGCCAGTTTTAGGCTCAGGTTATCGCTTCCATCCAGCAGGATTTCCCAAGACAAATCTGTGACCAGGCGATAATCCTCGAAATCTTCCCAGGCGGGAAAGTAATCGACTTTGCCTTTTATCTTTTGGCGAGAGGTCAATTGGCGCTCGGCTTCGAGGCCAAAGACTGCCTCAGCGATCCAGTCGTCGATGGGGGCTCCACGCTCTTGAGACGCACCAGCACC
>JAYZAR010000057.1:0-11385 GCA_036339635.1 Planctomycetota bacterium
ATTGATCGACCGGCAGAATTCCGCGGAGGCAGACGCAGCGTCATTATTTCGGGTTCCCTTCGTGGTGGTCGCGCATGGAACCCAGCCAGACCCGTTGCTCAGCTACGGGAATGCGACGGCCCTCGACCTCTGGGAAATCTCAATCCCAACGTTGTTGAAAACCCCATCTCGCGAGACAGCGGAGCCAGTTCATCGAGACGAACGCCGAATTTTATTAGACCGTACCACGCGTGACGGTTATGTTGACGACTATCGCGGAATTCGCATCTCCACAACAGGCAAGCGTTTTCTGATCGAGCGGGCAACCGTTTGGAACGTGGAAGACAACGGGGGCAATCGGATCGGCCAAGCAGCAACGTTCGATACTTGGACACCTCTTGACCCCAACGAACCCTCCCGTTGAAAACGCGAAACCTCGCCACTAACGTTTGCGGACTGGCTTTGGGTAAACGTTGACGCGTTTAGCCCATTGCGCCCAGTGGCCGGACATTTTCTTGACCAGGTCAGGATGTAAATTTGCGAGGTCATTGATTTCTGTTCGATCGCTCGCAATGTTGTACAGCTCCCACTTAGCATCGACGATTCCCGAAGCTGGCGATACGCCGCGGCCAACCAATTTCCAATCACCATCGCGAACGAATGCATTATTCTCGTGTTCGATGCAGATCGGCTGACTCCGCCGCAGTGGATCGCCCGTGAATGCATTGCGCAATGAAATGCCATCGAGCGGGGGAATCTCATATCCATTAAAACGCTCTGGGTGTTTTGCTCCCGCGACATCCAACAACGTCGGTACGATATCAATTAATTGCGCGGGTGACCGAAACCAATCCGCGTGCGCCCTGATCTTTCTTGGCCAATGCATGAAAAACGGTGTTGCTGTACCACCTTCGTGTGCAAAGTGTTTGTAGAGTCGAAACGGAGTGTTGCTCGCGTTCGCCCAAGCTTCACCATAACTATTGCTACCTTCTAGGTTGCGTTGTTCAACGTCATAGAATTCTCCTCTTCCAAGCATTCCGCCTTCTTGGCAGCCACCATTGTCCGACAAAAACAAAATCAGTGTGTTGTCAAACAAGTCTAACTGTTTCAACGTAGCGACGAGCTTTCCGATGTTCTGATCGACGCGATCAATCATCGCAGCGTAAACGGACATCTTGAGATCCATCTCATCTTGCTTGGTGGCATCGAGTGAGTCCCAATCAGGAATGCTTGCTGTTCGTGGCGAAAGCTCCGTGCCTGCCGCAATCAGTCCGCTAGCGAGCTGTCTTTGAAACCGTGACTCGCGCAGGGCGTCCCATCCTTTTGTGTATTTGCCTCGATACTTGGCAATATCATCTTCAAACGCTTGCAGAGGCCAGTGGGGGGCCGTGTAGGCCAAGTACAAAAAAAATGGTTTCGATGTGTTGCCAGCTTGATGCTCCGACAGAAATCTGATTGCGAAGTCGGTGTAAGCGTCGGTGGTGTAAAACGCTTCGTCGGTCGTACTCTCCGGCTTCGCTATTCGGTCATTTCCCAACGTCATTCCCCTGGGTGCCTCGGGAAAGAAAAACCGTGTAGCTCCCGCAGTACAACCAAAAAACTTTTCGAAACCACGTTGAAGCGGCCAGCAGGATCGCTTGTCCTGCGACAGATGCCATTTGCCCGCCATCAGCGTCGCATACCCATACTGCTGTAAACTTTCGGCTACCGTAATGCACTGCTCATTCAAATACCCCTGATAAGCAGGCGGCGTCGCCTTGCTGGGTTTCTTCCCGGGCGACAAGGTCATATGTCCGATCCCGGTCTGATGAGGATGATTACCTGTCATCAACGTCGCTCGAGTCGGGCAGCAGCGACCACTGTTGTAAAACTGCGAAAAGCGAACCCCTCCATAAGCCAACGCATCGAGATTTGGCGTATTGATTTCCCCACCGTGATAACCGAGGTCCGAAAACCCCATATCATCGACCATCATCAAAACGATGTTCGGCCGCTCAGCCGCTTGGATGACTGATGCCATCAACACATAGAGAACTAATCCGGTCGTTTTCATCACTGTCTTGCTCGTAGGTCGGTCCTGCGGATTTCGCTCACCCGCGATGACGAAACCCCATGCACCTTGAATGCACTGCGTAGACTCAGTTTACCGCGATTTGAAACCTAATGCTGCCGTCGCATCTGTTTTCCCATCGCAGACCAAGCGAGTCCTTCAAACAAACTCTTGTAAACAACTCCCTGAGACCAATAGCTCCCAGAATTTGCGCTGATACTGCATTCGAAACGCACGCGCAACCACGGCTTTCAAAGCGACGGCGGATCGTGCAATCAGGATACAGCAAGAACGAGTATCCCGATATCTAAGGCACCCCGTTGCCGACGCCGGTATCGCGATGATTCGCATAGCAATCCTCCTGGATTGAAACCGATGTTCCTCAAAGCTCTTAGCCTGTGGGTCATTTCCGATGAATGCGTGCCCGCCTAGAATCCTGGGTGCCCGCCCAGAATCCTGGGTGCCCGTCTAGAATATCAGCCAGCAGCTCAAACCTGGGAATCAAGAAATCCTGATTTCTGAGACGCAGATTTCTGAAATGAAACCGAACAGCAAACTCATCCTATTGATTTTTGTTCAATTTGTTTATTCGCCCATCGCGTCTTGCCAGTCGGATCAACAAACCACAAAACGCCAGAGAACGACGAAGGTTGTTCGAGAACCGGCGTTTGAGAAGTGCGCTGATTTCCAGCTCAACGGAAAAACTAACTTCGAGAACGCAGCGATCAATCTACACGAAGGTCAAGGTGCGTTACACGTCGGACTGTTCACTGGCGAGAACCAATATCTAAGCTTGGACCAGAAACAAAATGTGGCGTCGGTCATTCCCCTTCCAGGCTGGAAGTATCCCGTCACGATTCCGAACAACACCAAGATCTTGGCCTGGCAAGGCGAAACGGTCGGCTTGCTCGAACCAATGGCACAACAAAAAGTTCTCGCAACCTTGCCCCACTTGCTGGAATTCGGTGACCTGCTACTGCCGGCGGTGAGCGAAAATGGAGCCTTCGTTTGCACACGACCAACATCCAACCACATCCAAATCTTTCATGGAGGAACCGGAAAACCGATCACTCCACCAATCAAGCAGACAGGACAAGTTCTGCAGATGCAATTCACGTCCGATTCAAAATACCTCTGTACCATCGCGAGTCGCAAACAAGTCGACGGAACACCCGAGAGAAAAGTTTCTGTCCCGAAGGTCAATCCAGGGAACGAAGGGCTTAAAGTCTGGAATTCGACCACTGGCGATCTTGTAGCAGGCCCATTGGGGTCGGGAATTAAAATTCAGCACAGTGGATCTCACACCACTTACGATCCTGTCACTGAACGCGTGGTCACGGTCAACCACAGTGAATCCGATAATTCGGCACGCTCCAGTGAAATACGTATATATCCTGTAATTAAAAACACTACTCCCATCACCATCGAACTACCGAGTCAAATCAGCGGCGTTCGCTGGATCGATCAATCCCACCTGCTTGTGAAGGGAAAGCGGAGGGCACCTCAACACCCCGCTTCCTTGCATGGATACGATCAAAACCCAATGTTCGTTGTTAATCTGAAAACCGCAAAACCTGATTTCATCGAGGTGGCAGCAGATACCGGGTTCTACTGGGCGATCGATTCGACCAGAAAATACTTCGCCACAAGTGTTTCAACACGGGAAGGAAATTTTGCAACTTGCTGGAAAGTTGGCCAGACTGAACCACTTTGGTCGCGGAAAGGGAATTTCCTTGCATTCGGAGATCAAGGCTGGCTCGTTATCACCCAACCCGGACGTCATGTCGAAGTTTGCTCCCGAGAAACAGGCGAGGTGAACATATCGTTCGACAACGTCCTGGAAACCATCCTAAATGGTGACCAATTCTTGCTATGCAAGGAAACAAATCTGGAGGTGTGGCAACAAAAATGAGATCGAGATCGGCCAATAGGCAAGACATCTGCACCAGAATCCAAACATTGCTATTTTGCCAACAACATGGGTAAATGCGTAACTGACGAAACCTCACGAACTTCCTAATTCGCATTGTGTGAACCGGACAACAGTGCGACGCTTCGCAGATTCAAAAAGAGGTTTCTCCCAAAGGAATCACGCAGAAGCTATTTGAATCATGATGCTCGCTGATACGTGTTTCGCAATACTAGCCCCGCTGAACATGCTGCTACGTCTTGGAATCTCTCTGTTTGCAGGTGTTCCATTTGACCGAGGAGTTCCGATGCCGCCGTGGACGTTGCATCTGTTTTCCATCCTGGTTCTTCTTAGCTATCCAGTGGTTGCCCTCGGAGCCCCACCCACCACTGCGGGTAGACCGATTGCACCGGGCAAAGCAGGCTACGATGTTCGCGTGAAACCCTTTTTCGAGACCCACTGCATACGGTGTCACGGGCCAGACACCAGCAAAAGCGGCCTAACGCGGCACACACTCGATGGCAACTTGGCATCAGGGCAAGCAATCGAGCGATGGGAGGTCGTGCTCTGCGCAGTCAAGTTTGGTGACATGCCCCCCGAGGACGAACCCCAACCAGATGCCGTTGAACGAGCGAATGTCGCCGAATGGATCGATCACGGCTTGAGGGCTCGCGTCCCGCATGGCCCGGAAATTGATGGCATGCCCTCACTCAAAGCTCACTTACTGAACTCACGCATTGACGACATTGGTGAAAACATGGTCCGCCGTCTGCTCACCTATGCGGTCGGCCGCGAACTTACCTATCGAGATCGCTATGAAGTCGAAAAGCTTGTTCACCGCTGCTCAGAGAACGCATATCGTTTGAAATACATGATCGTTTCAATCTGCCAAAGCTCGACTTTTCGGGAGGCCGCGGGAAACACGACAGCCGAGTAAGAGTCGCGTATCACATAATGGGCGACTGCGTTCATCTTGACACTGGTAGGAACAAGGAAGCTTCCCTCGCTCACACCTAAAGCCACGAACCCACCCCCAATGCACCGTGCTCAGCCGTTGCTTGGAAACGTCCGCAGTCCAACCTGCTAATCTAAACGTAACCTTTCGCAAGTTCTAAATCTTCGATGAGCTCTCGCATTTTTGATTCACGAGCGGCGGTGTTCGACGCTCGCAGAATGGCCGATGGATGCCAAGTAACGAACGTCTGTTGGCAATAATCAGAAATGCAGACCCTGCCACGCTGATCCGTGAGCTTGATTCCGGGACCAAAAACTGCTTTCGCCGAAGTAACACCCAGGCAGATGAGTACTTCGGCCTCCTTCAAGCAACTCCACTCGGCATCAAACCAAGGTCGGCAAGCACGCACCTCTCTCGCGTTTGGCTTTTGGTGCAAACGTTTTTTCCCACGTGGTGGACGCGATGTTTCAGGGGAGGAAATCTGTGTGTGCTTAAAATGCTTGACGATATTGGTCACATAAAGTTTTGCTCGATCTAAACCTGCGATACGAATCGCGTCCTCCAACACTTGTCCTGCAGGTCCAACAAACGGCTCACCGCTAAGATCCTCCTGATCACCTGGTTGCTCACCAAGCAAGACGATCCTAGCGTTGGCAGGACCAGCACCAAACACAGTTTGGGTTGCGTCGCAGTGTAAATGACAAGCGGTGCATCCTGCTGCCATTTCCTTTAATGCAGACAGCGTCATCACCTGATTGGGAAAACGCTTGATAAAGTCATCCGCCGTTTTGTCGAACCCTTCGTGTTGTTCAATCATTTTCGCAACACGCCTGGGAGCCCCTGCAAGTAGATCGGGAATGAGATCGGTCTCAGGCAGATTCTTCCAGTAACGCACCGGCATTTCACTTTTCATCATCTTAATCTTGACACGTGCAGGATTAAAAATGCTCGCGTAATAAGTCCGCCACAATTCTTCCAGCTCATCTGACTGCGGCGTCTGACTCCGCGGCACGCCGCTGCCATACTCCAAGCTTTCTTGATTCCAGGTGACGCACTCATCTGGAGTCAGGATCGTCCAGTTCATCCCCGAAAAGCGGCGTGAAAAGAAGGGTGCAACACGGCGTACAATGCGATGGTCGGGTTGATGCCAAGCGACAAAGAACTCCTGGTCATCCTGAACCACTTTGCGAAACCGAACAAACGCTTTCATTTTGTGTGCGTCGCGACGCACTTGCTTTTCCATTCTGGTCAACTGAAGTACATCGTCGTCCGTTTCGATTTCAAGGAGGTTCTTATTTTCATTTTTGATCCTCCACAAGGTTCGAAAAAGCAGATCCCAACGACCTGCGGCACGATGACAACCGACGGATTCAGCCAAGCTGAGGAAGCGACTCGGAACACTAAAACTGGATCGAGCAGTCGGGGCTTGCCGCAGCGCCCGGTCCTCTGCAAATAACGCTTGTTGGCCGTCGTCTTCAAACAACTGCACTTCACTCGGTCTTGTTGCATTCGCAAGTAAAGCCCTTGCAACTGCTCGCCAGTCTTCGAAGTCTTGGATGGTAATCGCTTGCATGACAACCCGCTGAAACGTTCGCTACAACTCTCCGCGCAGGGCTGCATCAAAGGTATCAAAGAAATCAAGTTGCTTCGCCGGTGGCGTGATCAGACTTTGAAGGTCAGCCCGATCTAGATCGGCGAGTGCCGGATTGTAGTCCTCCGTAATCACAAACGACTTGGCCCGCTTCCAAGCAACCCGAAGTTTTTTTAAATCGTCGGTGCGAATCCGCTTGTGTCGACGAATCGACAAGATTCGCTTTACGCTACGTGCGCCGATTCCCGGGACCCGAAGCAACTGTTCGCGTGAAGCGGTATTCACATCAATGGGAAAATAGTCACGCTGCTGCAAAGCCCAGGCAAGCTTCGGATCAATCTCGAGGTCGAGATTCAGATCTTCGCGAACGACAATCTCATTTACCTCAAATCCATAAAAGCGAAGCAACCAATCAGCCTGATACAGTCGATGCTCGCGGATAAGCGGCGGGCTCTTTCCTGGCAGCAATGAATCAGCGTGCGGAATCGGACTGTAAGCCGAGTAGTAAACGCGACGTAAATTTTGCCCGGTATACAACTCACTTGCTGTTTTTAATATTTCGTTGTCAGGCGTGGCAGTTGCTCCTACAATCATTTGGGTGCTCTGACCCGCGGGTGCAAATCGGGGTGGTTTCATTCCCTTTTTCTGATCGCTTTTTCGCTCGTCAATCTTCTCCTTGATACCGGTCATGGCTTCCACAATCTCCGGTTTCTTTTTTTCCGGAGCCAACTGCTTCAGATCAAGTTCGGTCGGCAATTCGATATTCACGCTCAAACGGTCTGCCCACCGTCCAGCGTCTGCCATCAACTCTTCGGCTGCCCCGGGAATTGTTTTTAAATGGATATAGCCACCAAAACGATGCTCCTTTCGCAGTTTCTTGGCTACCAGTGTCAACTGCTCCATTGTGTAGTCAGAATTCTGGATGATGCCGCTGCTTAGAAAAAGACCCTCGATGTAATTTCGTTTGTAAAAGTCCAGAGTCAGATCGACAACTTCGTCGACCGTAAATCTCGCCCGGGGCGTCTCACTCGTCACGCGATTGACACAGTATTGGCAGTCGTAGATGCAGTAATTGGTCAGCAGGATCTTTAACAGGGAAATACAGCGACCATCGGGGGTGTAGCTATGACAGATGCCCATCCCCTCGGTGCTTCCGATCTCACTTCCTTTTCGAGTCGACTTGGAGCCACTGCTGGCGCAGGAAGCATCATATTTGGCAGCATCAGCAAGAATTGCGAGTTTCGAATCAAGGTTTTGATATCTTACCGATGCCAATTCACGGTTCCTTTCAACGTGAGCTAAGCCCGGGACAACGGCCGGGTACCCCGCGGCCACTCACTATCACGCGCCGAATCATGAAGCAGTGTTACGGTGATCTGACGGGCAAAGGAAATCGTCCAGCTCACTATTATCAAGTGAGAACCAGCCCCGGCGAAATCTGCCCCGTCCCTTGATCAACCGTTCACCCCCATCGCTCACAACTCAACCAAACGCAAAGAAAAATGGACTCATGTAAAGGCCCGAGCAATGGGCGTTTTTTACCAGGCCTCATCCGGACTCTGAATCAACATTCGCACTCCGATACTGAGGGCTCGACGAAGCAGCCACCGTTTGACTCGCTCGGCAGCCCTGAATGAGGTAGCAGCCCGGCGAGACTTGAGGCGGATCAGGTAGGCTTACGCGACGAAACGTCTGAACCTGAATTGAATCGGCGTTCAAGGATAGCGGTTAGCGGAGATCGCGGGCGGGTAGAAAATCAGAGCCCCGGTGATCGGCAGCAGCAACATCACGAGCACACCTCCAAAAGGTGGCTCCGCCGCAGGGTTGTCATCGCGAAGCACAACACACCCATACAGGGTGGGTCCCCGAAGGCACGCTGCCAGGCCGATCGCACAACAGCGAGCCCAGTGATCTTCGCGGGCAATGGGCAAAACCAAGCAAGTCATCCCAACCCCCAAACGCCGTAAAACCACCACCAGCAATCTTCAAGATGAAGTAGATAACAGCGCGCAGGCCAACCGACAAATCAGGCCAACTCGTCTCAGCGACGACGACATGATATTCCCGGTACTCATGAAAGACAAAGAGGAACAGGATCCCAGCTTGACGCCCCAGCAACACGAAAAATCCCGACCAGCGCTACACCCATTCGATCACTCACGCGATGGCGTTGATTCAATTTACAATCCCTGACTCTTGATTGATTCCGCAATCGACAGGACGGACTTACAAAACAGGCGTCGCCCAGTGAAGCTAACCGACCTCTCATGGCTCGAGGTACAAACCTTGCATTAGCCCATGGGGCAGTAGCAGCGAATCCACACCGCCCCCAATAACAACGAATCGGCAATCACTAGGGGCAATTCGCTCCCCAACAAACTCGCCCCTATTCCACAAGGTTCCTGCCTCACCTCGCTGCAACCAAGCGTTGATGACGCCGAGCCTCCCTCCGAAAGAGGTGAGCATTCAGTCGGTAGACAATGCGACTTTCGCCACCACGATGCCCTGAAAAATCTAGTTGAGAATTTTAAAAAACAAGTGGGTGGGGCAGCATTCAGGCACTGCCGACTCTTCCGCTTGCAACCGAAAAAAAGCAAAACGTCAGCCTCCCGGTTGCATCTCTGCTCCAGATGCAACACCACGACTCCAAACTAACAATGAATTCCATCGGACCGCTGAGTTTCATTCGTTCAGCACCGAAGTGACTCCAGAAACGCCGATTCCGTCGCTGACACACGACCTTGCGTGAGAGCTCGAAGCTTTACTCCATAATTCACTCGGCCCTGCTAACCAAAGCACAATTCACAGGATGTCGGACTTTTCAGAGACCACACCGAGGCCAAAATCGTGTGAATGTGAATAGATCCAAGTCGACTGATTGCATCCTCGCAGATCAGGAGATCTGTCTGCTAAAAATCTCCGAGCAAAGCGACAGCAGATGAATTGAAAGTCGGCAGCCAACCGCTCATTTTCCGAAATCTTACAGGCATTAGCATGGTAAAACTGGCCCCAGCAACGCACTAAAGATGCCAAAAGCGTCGCATCTCCATTCCATGAAAGCTCATGACGGCCTCGGTCTAAACAATCGACAAACCATGCTCATATCGCAAACGCGTCACTCTCTATGACGCGGCACTCGAGCAATGAATCAAATTCGCCGTATACAAGATGGATAAAGAAAACTAAAAATCGATGGAATGAACTCCACTTCACAACTCATACGGTGTTTTCTGAGGAAAACTCCAAGTCGTCTCACCAGTTGTATCTCTATTTTTGTCTTTGCGGATGCCCATCCGCCTCGATCGCTTCGTCTGTGGAATCGCCGCCGCCAAAGTCAGAAAAACACTTGACCAACCCAAGTTGCGACGACACCAGAACCACCTCGTAATTGCAAGTGCAGATAATTCCTGAATAACCTGTTGGCGAGCCAATCGAGTACAAAGGCGATAGCGAAAAAAGTCGACAACTTTCCAAGTCACTCGCTGCGATATGCGGAGCCATTTTCTGTGCATAGGCTGCTGCCTCAACAATATGACGCCGTACAAACTGGTGCATATAACAAACACTAGAACCCGACGCGGCACGATGACTTCACCACCGGCCTCTCGCCCTATGATCAGATCTCCTCCATGAAATGAATCCGTTTTCGCCTCCGACGGCAGATACACTCGTAGCGAATTGATGTTTGAAAATCAGAGTTTTTGGAATTCTCCGAATGATACGAACCCACCACCACCGCCCTACAAGCCGCATGAGTTCTAGCGATCGCAATGAATGCAAACGGCTACCTAACAATTGCATCTTACTGATGCGAATGCTCGCGCTGCCGCTGCTTACTTCTTTGCCGCCCGCTCGTGCGCAAGAACTCAGTCATGCAGCAAGTTCGACGATGTCCTATGAGCAAGCAATCGCAATTCAAGTAGACGGTAAACCCATTGATCTGGGAAATCATTCAGCGACACGCCTAGCCGATTGGGACGAAGACGGTGACCTGGACTTAATCGTGGGATCGGGGAAGGGACGCTTGTGGTTATTTCGAAATCGCGGCACACCCCGCAACCCAGCTTTCCAACAGCAACAACCGATTACGGCTGGCACTCAAGATCGCTGGGGAACTTCGTACACTGGAATTGTGCTTACGGATTTGGTTGGCGATGAACTACCCGACTTGGTCGTTTCCCACTCAGGTAATCAAGTCACAATCCACGAAAACACGGGCTCGTCAGAGCATCCCAGATTCAATCAATCCGATTTTACATTTGAAGTCCAAGCAAACTGCCAAGGTCGTTTTGATGTTGCAGACTGGGATTCCGACGGACTCCCCGATCTCATCACCGGTTCATTTGGCGGTCAAGTGATGTGGCACCCAAACGAGGGACATGAGCGTTTACCAAAATTCGGCCTCGGCAAGCCGCTTGCTGGGATAAGCCTTGCCTACAACTCCCATCCCCGACTCCTGGATTTTAACCAAGATGGTCTCATTGACCTGCTGCTCGGAGTCAATTGGGGTACCGTCTCGTTATTCCTAAGCGAAGGCCATAAGAAAAACTCTTTAAACAAGAGTCGATTGCTACAGTGGTCCGAAGGAGCGCCGCTCAACCTAAGAGCAGAAAATGGTGATGACACAACGCCGGAACTGGCTGACCTCGACGGCGATGGCGTGCTGGACCTAATCAGTGGTGGAAAAAACGGCCGTCTGTTTTTCATGAAGGGTGTTGGCATTGCAACCCGCGTTAAAACGCTCGAAAACCTGCTCTCTAAACACGCGCCACAACTAGGAAAAACCCTACGTGACGACGTGGCAGTACGGAAGCAAATCTTCGGGGTGCTCGCTGCCCTGCAAGCTGACCTAGCCGGCGGACTCATATCCAATTCCCAAAGGGAACAGCTTTTTGAAAACC
>JAYZAR010000058.1:0-10037 GCA_036339635.1 Planctomycetota bacterium
CAAAAATGAACCTACCTCAAGCCACGCTTCAACAGACGGCCGCCCCCTGCTGATCCTTCGGTCAATCCACTGCGAGGACCCGCAGTGGGTGAAGGGCGGCGAACCCTTCGCGGACAAGCAATCACCGCCACGGCGGCCCCAACCCAGAAATACTCGTTTTATGAAAACGGACGTTTTCGACAATTCATCGCTGAATTGCCTGCCCGCCTCGTATACCACCGTAACATCGACTGGATCGCGACTTGCTAGTCTCCACGGTTGAGGAAGGTCCCTTTTCGTGCCGACTTATTGCCCTCTCCATATTTCACTAAATTCATTCGAGATCTTCTCGGAAGAATCAATGCCTCACCGAGGCCCGAAAACGATCGAAAAGAGATCGCCGCACATTACCAAGTCTTATCCAAATCGATTGGTACGAGATTGGCTCTATTCGGGACCGTGGAGCCATCGACAGGGATTTGTCACCTCTGGGTGTATCAGGTTGCAGCAATTGTTGCATTTTGCAACACCTACAAACGGACATGATCTAAGAGGTAGCTCCGGAAAGGCCGTTTTTTTCGTAGCGTAAGCTTAAGAGCGGGAATAAACTTTGACTTCAAAGACTTCTCGGACTGCTTTTCACACTTTGCCAGATCCCGTTCTCGGCAACCTTACCCCCTCCATTGGGGAAAGGTGAGTGGAGACGGATTGAAAAATTGAGTCTCGGGTTACTCGAGCAGCGCTTCGGCGTTTACTGCATCAGCGGAGATACTTCAAATGGGATTGCGACACGTCGCGCGAACCGTCGGACGCACTGTAGCCACCTTGGCTGCCACCGGCTTGGTCATCACGAGTTTGGGCACGGCATCGGCATCGGATGGTGCCAATGTCCGAATTGCTACCTTTCAAACGCCTAACGGCGATGGCTATTTCGCCGCCTCGATTCAACCCTCGGCCGACGAAGCTTTATTGCAAGCGGCTCGCAGCCAACCGGCAGATATCGTAATTGTCGTTGATACATCGGCCAGCCAGAACGGCTCCTATCGGACCGATTCGATCGCGGCGATGCGAACTGTGATTGATTCGCTGCGGTCCAAGGACCGTGTTCGGATCTACGCTGCCGATGTGCGAGCCAGTGATCTGAGCAAGGCGTTCGTGAGCGCGGACGAAGCGGATGAAGCGGTGGCACAGCTCAAACGGCGACTTCCGCTTGGTCACACCAACATGTTGACGGCGATCGAGACGGTTCGCTCCGCTCTGGTTTCAACGCCGCAAGACCACACACGTTCGATCGTTTACATCGGGGATGCCGCAGCGATTGATGCAATCGGCAATGCAAAGCAACTGGGCATTTTGATGGATGCCCTGCGAGCCGATCGAATCTCGGTACACAGCGTTGCCATTGGCCCCTCGATGAATATCGAATTGATGGCAGTACTCGCCAACCAAACTGGCGGCGTTCTGGGAATCGTGGACGATTCTGCCAACGACGCCAATTCAATCGCGAACCGAATTGCTGGCTCAGCGAAAATGTCTCCTATTTGGTTGAGCAACGCGAAGTTGCTTGATGGCATGAAAACGATTCAAGCAGAACGATTGCCTCCTCTACGATTGGATCGAGATTCGATCCTGCTCGGGACAGCCTCGAGTACAGAAAGCACCGGTCAATTGGAATTCAGCGGGGAATCAACAGCCTCCGCCGTCCGAATTGTTGCGGAAGCTCAGCTTGAAAAAGCTCACCCTGACTTCGCGTTTCTGCCTGGCTTGGTCCAAGAGTCAGAAGGCAACAACGGGCTGATGCTTCCTACCGCGAGCTCACCACTGCTACGGCAAACTGCTCGCCTACTGGCTGCTCAAGCCAATGAATTGGTGCGGGCCGGGAACATGGCTCTACAACAGGGAAATCGCCGAGGCGCACACGCCGTTGCCGAACGTGCCTTGCAAGCAGATCCGAACAACGTCGATGCCCAAGCACTGGAGCGAATTACGGGAAACCGCTTGGTGATTCAAAACCCACAGAACTCTCTCGATGACATTTTTGGTGGTGACGAAGCTGCTGACGATGATGCAGCAGGCGATGACCCCTTCGCCGAGCCTGCCGTTGACGCGGGTGCAGCGGATGGTGCCGCTGACGAAGATCCGTTTGCTGAGCCTGCTGGAAACGACGCAGCGGCCGAGGCTCCAGCTGCGAATCCATTTGCAGCCGACGATGCTCCAGCGAACCCACCCGAACCAGCACCTCAGCCAGCACCGGCGCCCACAGCACCAGGAGGAGTCGCAACCCCACAACCTTCGATGAGTAACGATTTCGGTGCCCGTCCGGCAGGCGATGATGACCTGCTGGAAGCAGCAGGCAACATGCTCGATCAAGCCCGAGCAAACCGCTCGGCCACCGAAGGCCGCTTGCGAGCCGAGGTACGTGCGGCTTTGCGAAGTGCGAATCGACTGTTGCGAGACGACCCGACCGGAGTGGCCGGATCTCTAAAGAGCTTGCTAGCCACTGTAGAAACGACACCCGATGTCAACCCGCAATTGCGTCGAGAACTCGGCTCAGAAGTACGCGCTGCGATTCAAGTAGCCGGTCGTCGTGAGGCAGCTTACAGCGAAGCACAACGCAACCTGGAACAAGAAGCACAAGCAGCAACTACCCAGCAGCGACTGCTTGAAGAAACCTTCCGTCGCGAAGCAACGCTTAAAACATTGTCCGAGCAAATGAATGGCTTGATTGCTGAAGGTCGCTATGAAGAGGCCGATGGCGAAGTCACGATCCCATTCGCTCGCTTGGCAGGGGATACGATCACACGTGATTCAGTCGCGGGGCGGCAATTCATCGACGAACCGTTGATGCTGCAAACGTATGCTCGCGACCGTCGCTACCGTGAAATGCGTGAGCGTAACTTCGTTGACGCTTTCTCGCTCGTTCTCAAAGTAGCCATTCCATTTGTTGATGATCCACCAATCGTCTACCCCGATGCTGAAGTCTGGCAACGTATGAGTCGACGGCGATTAGAGCGCTACGGCGCAATCGAATTGGTCGGTGACAACGAAACAGAACGACGAATCGAATCGGCGTTGGATAATGAAATGAGTGGTAACTTCGTTGAACTTCCTCTGGCAGAAGCTGTTCGTCAGATTAGTGATGAACAAGATATTCCGATCGTCGTTGATAACCGAGCACTCGAAGAAATCGGCCTTTCGGCCGATGAACCTGTCAATCTGCAATTGAAAAATGTTTCCTTGCGGTCGTTCCTCCGCTTGATGCTTCGCGAGCTGGATCTGACTTACATGATCAAAGACGAGGTCATGCAGATCACTACCATCGAAGCCGCTGAACAGAACCTGATTAACAAGGTCTATCCAGTCGGTGACTTAGTAGTACCGATCATCCAACTCGGCGGCATGGGTGGCGGCATGGGCGGCGGCATGATGGGCGGCGGCATGGGCGGCGGCATGGGCGGCGGCATGATGGGCGGCGGCATGGGTGGCATGGGCGGCGGCATGGGCGGCATGGGCGGTATGGGCGGCGGCATGGGCGGCATGGGCGGCGGTATGTTTGCCATCCCCGATGACGTCTCTCTAAAGTCCAAGACCCAAAGTCAAGTCGGCAAGACAACCAGCAAAGCAGCAGCTAATGCGACTGCAATTCGATTGGAAATCCAACCGGGTGAAACCGGGCCCGAAGCCTGGGAGCGTTTTTACGAAAATCTGGAGATCAATTCAGCCGAACAGTTGACGATCCTCGATCAGCAGATTCGCTCGACTGTCGGTTTGTTGTCCGCCAAGGCCGGTAAGGCCCAAGGCAAAGGCGATACTGAGCAGGCGGTGGAGTACTTCGCTCAGACGCGAGACGCACTCGCAGCGGCGATTGCTGCTGGACACGTGCAACCCTGGATGTATCGGGCCTATGCAATTGCCCTGCGAGCAACCAGCGCGCCGGACGAAGAGGTTGAGCGAGCCTTATTGTCGGCTGTCGACTTCGCCGAAAACCCTGAAGACATCTTGCATGTTGCTGCACGATTGGAAGCGATCGGGTCGGGCGGAGCGGCCCTAGAACTTTGCCAACGAGTCGCTTCGATGGATCGCTACCGACGCGAACCTTACGTGATGGGTTTGCGAATCGCGAAGAAACTGGATGACGTGGAAGGACTAACTTGGGCCTGTACAGGAATCTTGGGACAAGCTTGGCCCGAACAATTTCAGGCGATCGTTGAAGACGCTCGCCTTACTGCACGAGCAACCCACGCCCGGTTGAAGGAAGAGGGACGCGGCAACGAAGCGGACCTCTTCAATTTGGCGTTGAAGGAAGCTGTCGCCCACGATGCAATCGTCCGCGTTTCCTGGACAGGGGATGCCGATGTCGATTTGGTGGTAGAAGAACCATCCGGGACCGTTTGCTCACTAGACAATCGTACCACTGCGGGGGGTGGTACGTTGCTTGCCGATGCATTCCCGAGTAGCTCAAGCGATAAAAATGGTGAGGTTTCCGAAACCTACATCTGTCCACAAGGCTTCTCAGGACAGTACCGAGTATTGATTCGACGAGTTTGGGGCAATGTTTCGACCGGTCATGCGACCGTCGAACTACTGACAGATATCGGACGTCCAACCCAACGATTTGTAAGGCAAGAAGTTCCCCTTACCGAGAAAAATGCCTTGGTTGTCTTTGAAGTCAAAGAAGGGCAACGCCAAGAGGAAATCGCAGATGCCCAACTTGCCCATCTACGGGATGTCCAACGGGATGTCCAAGGTGAGGTTTTGGGACAATTCGTCGACCCAGACGATTCCGATGAGCAACAAGTTCAGACCGAACTTTGGCGTGAAATGCAACAAAGACTGAACATCGCCCGGGGCCGCAATCCGTTTGGCAGGCCCGGTGGTGTCGGTTTCCGACCTGAAATCACCGTATTGCCCGAGGGTGCGGCGCTGAGCGGATTAGCAATTATTTCCGCGGATCGTCGTTATGTTCGTATCACACCCGTTCCTTTCTTCTCGCAAATTGGGGATGTAACAACCTTCAACTTCGTGACCGGAGAGACGGGCGGCGGCGGCGGCGGTGCCGGTGGTGGTGGTGGCGGCCTCGGTGGCGGCGGCCTCGGTGGCGGCGGCCTCGGCGGTGGTGGCCTCGGCGGCGGTGGCGGTGGCGGCCTCGGTGGTGGCGGCATCCTCTAAGACCGTCGGATCGGTGTTGATGATTCGCGAAATCCCGCAACGTCGAAGAATCGTCGTTGCGGGATTTTCTTTGCCAAACTCATGAACTTATCGAGGACGCCACACGCGTTGCTCCCGAACGTGACTTCTATGGCTAAGAAGCCAACCAAACATGAGTGCAACCAGGGTGGCAAGCAGGGCGATTCGCCATTAATGGGCAACGCCCCAACCAGACTCGCTGAACAACAAATAGGTCTGCCGGGCAGCCGCAGCGGCGTGAAGTACACGGCCAGTCGCTCTGTTTATTCAGCCTCCTCGGCCATCGCACTAAAACGGAGAGAGGGTCTCAGTGCTCGTCATGGGCAGGTAGCTAAGCGGGTACCTACGCGGTTAGACGCGACACTGGTATTCTGACAGGAGTATGATTCGATATTCAACCCGTTTCAGAATAGTGCCAGATCAATGAGCATCCAGCGTCAACCGACACGCCCAGTTTCGATCGGTAACATCACCATCGGGGATGGAAATCCGATTGCCGCCCAAAGCATGACGGCGACCAAAACACAGAATATCGAAGCAACTTCGGCGCAAGCCGAGGCGCTTCGTGAGCGGGGTGCCGGTGTCGTTCGGATCGCCGTCGATAGCGATAAAGACGCCGCCGCTTTGGCAGAAATTCGGCAGCGGACGACCGCCAATCTCGCGGTCGACCTGCAGGAGAACTTTCGGCTGGCCGAACTAGTGGCACCGCATGTTGACAAGATCCGCTACAACCCCGGACATCTGTACCACCACCAACGTGATAAGCCTTGGCAGGACAAGGTAAAATTCATCGTGGACCAAGCATTGGAGCACGATTGTGCCATTCGCATCGGCGTCAATTGCGGCAGTGTCGATCCGGCCAAAAAAGAGAAATACGACGCGACGGATTCGATTACTCCGATGCTTGAAAGCGCGCTGGAGCATTGTGAATTAGTCGATTCATTGGGCTTCACTCGGTTCGTCGTTTCTCTCAAGGATAGTGATCCGGCGAAAGTGGTCGACGTCAATCGCCGGTTTGCTCAGCAGCGGCCCGACGTGCCACTGCATCTTGGCGTGACCGAAGCGGGCATGCCACCCGATGGGATCATCAAGACTCGCATCGCCTTCGAACAACTGATTGGCCATGGAATCGGAGATACCGTTCGCGTCTCCCTGACATTGCCCAACGACCGAAAACCGGAAGAAATCGATGCCGGCCTTGGGATCATCGAGGATATCTATGCGGGGCGTGTCCGCAGCGTTGTCAAATTCCAAGAACAAGGGTTGAACATTATCAGTTGCCCAAGCTGTTCGAGAGTAGAAAACGAGGCCTTTATCGATCTGGCGGCAAGCGTCAAAGAAATAACGCAATATGCCGCTGAATACGATCTCACCATTGCGGTGATGGGCTGCCGGGTCAATGGACCGGGTGAGACGGACGACGCCGATCTTGGACTTTGGTGCGGCCCCGCAAAAGTAAACCTCAAGCGAGGGACTGAACCACTCGGAGCCTTCGGGTATGACGAGATCCTGCCGAAGCTAAAGCAAGAACTCGACGCCCTAATCGACCAAAAAACTTGATCGACCAAAAAACTTGATCGACCAATAGACGCAAGCCGACATTCGATTATTGTGCGTCCAAAAATAGTTGGCCGCCGTGACGTGACGTCGAACGATCGGTTAGCGTTGATGGGCAGCGTTCGGCCAGCGATCCGTCGATTGCGAATCAGCCTAAGGTTTTGCCGGCCGGCGACTGATCATGTTTCGCTCGGTGAAACTACCAATCGCTGCCTGAAGTACCGAGTCATCCACATCGAGGGTCATTTTCCCTTGGGCGTCTGGGCGTGCTGCGATATAGGTTGCTTCGACAGGCAAATTTGGAACAACGCCGTGACGGCTGATCGCTTGTCCGCTCGGCGAGTAGAACTTGGCTGTGGTTAGACACAAACCAAATCCTGCGGATTGCATCCGGAAAATTCCCTGCACGCTCCCCTTACCGTAGCTCTTCTCGCCAGCAATGACACCGCGACCGCTATCGGCGATCGCTCCGGCGAAAATTTCACTGGCACTGGCACTATCACCATCGATCAAGACAGCCAACGGCACATTCCAGGTATTTGCGCGGTGAGCGATGTAGTCAAAATTCTCGCGAGCGTTGCGTCCCCGAGTCGTTACGATTCGCCCCTTGCTGATGAACCGATCAGCGACCTCCACTGCGGCTGACAACAGACCGCCTGGGTTACCACGAACATCAATGATCAAAGATCGCATCCCTTGCCGGTGCAATTCCCAGAGCGCCGCTTCGACGTCACGAGTGGTCGTCTTTTGGAAATTTGTCAAACGCATATAGCCAATACGATTCTCAACATCGACGAAGTGGACATTCTCAACGCAAGGCACATCAACACGCCGACGCTGCACTTTCATTTCTCGCACGATGTCGTCAATACCTTGGACCGACAGCGAGACATAGGTATGCTCCGGACCGCGAAGCAAATCGGCGACATAATTAGTGTCGGTTTGGTTGGTGAAAGCCGATTCGACGCGGACGATTTTTTCTCCTGCTCGAATGCCAGCCTCCTCGGCGGGGCCTCCCGCAATCACAGACAAAATTTTCAAACAATCTTTTGCCGTCTTAAGCTCAATTCCTAATCCAACGAAGTTGCCCTCGATGTTGGAAAACATCTCGTCCAACTGGCTAGGAGAGAGCAGTCGTGTGTAAGGGTCGAGTGTCGAAATTGAGCCACTCAGGTATTCCATCACGGTCGCTGCTCCACGCAGCCCGAGCTCCGCGCGAGCGAGATCGGCAACGTAAGCAACGTTCCCACGCAAATCAAAGCGAGTTGCAGTGCTGCGGGACTTAAGTTTGTGGTGAACGTTCTGACGAAAAGCTTCAATCTTTTCGGGATCGACACCCGTGAGGTGCCGTTGAACAAACTCTTCCTCAGTCAAAGCAACTTCCAGTGCGGCCGTACCATGAATCATCACTCGTGACCAGTCGATTTGGTCAACGTAATGGGTTTCCAGGTTCGCCAGAATCTCAGCATACAGGTCGAGAGTCTGACTGACGCTCATGTTATCGAGAGACGCCAAATAGCTCTCATCTTGATAACGGCGATTTACATCGCAATGCAATCGACTGATTATCAACCGCTGATAAAGTACCGCACTCTCAGGCATCTCAACGGTTTGCTTTTCATAATGCCGAACCGCGTCGCTCCACAGGCGAGCGCGTTCCAGTTCGACGCCCTTCGAGAGCGCCTGATCGAGCGCGGTCGGCTCAGGGGCGATTTCAGAAAAAACCGACAGATTAGGCGGTGTCTTGGGCGACTCAAGCTGTCCGTGGACTGGTGCCCACCCGACCAGCACCATCAACACCGTGGCGGCAGACCGCGCAGCAAGACGGCACGAACGAGCGACCGCGGTGGGTGAAGAGAGAGGCAAACGCGTTGCAACCCGTACGTACTCAAGCATGCGCAAAGTATCCGTTGAGCGCCGTCGGTGGGGAGACCATCCGAATGACTGGGAGGTTGTATTCGAATCATGGCCGTGTTGAGACGCTCAGAACACTCGGCCAAAGGAATATAGGTCACAAAAAGTGCCCGGTCAAAAAACCATTCGACGGTATTCCGGAAAAGTGACCGTCAGCCGCACGACTGGCAACGTCGCAGGAAGGTGGTCGCGGTTATTCCGGTGATTCGCTGTTAAAAGTGCATCGAAAAATGACTGACGTCTGCACCTTTCACTGCTCCCCAAGTTTCACACGTTGTTTCCCGAAGGCTTGAAACTCAGTGCCGCTGCGCGTCCCGCGCAAGAAGAAACGGGGATGAAAAACACCTCCCGTCTCGGCATCCACCAGCAACGATAGGCAATGTCCACCTGACAGACAACATCGTGAAACTGAATGCAGTTGACGTCAACGAATGTTGCCCCCTATTTCTTATCGCATTTGCTGGAAATGCACGCTCGTCTGTCAAAAATCGCAGGCGACTCGGGCCAAATTACAGCATCGCTGTGACTAGACAAACGCCGACCCAATCACTCCGCGTCGCGCATTCAACTCGGCAGCAGGTCCAATGAACTAGCATGAACTTGAACTCGAGATTCTCCTATTCCCACCACTGCCGCTGTATTTGGATCGTGTTGACCACTGTCTTGGTCGCCGCTGGATGCTCCGCCCCAGACTACTTGATGAATCGGGAAGTCCGAGAAAATGCTCTTAGCAACACCCTGCAACTGCTAAGCCCTCAAGGGCCACAGATCAGCGAACGAACTTGGAATACTCTCCGTCGGTTCGACTTGGTCGATTATTACAAGTCAAATCACGAAGGTTGCTTCGAAACAATTCGGCAACGAATCAGTGAACATCCCGATGCGGAATTGATTTACGCGCTAAGCGAGTTGTCTTATGTGAACGGAAAGCGTGCCGAACAAGAGGGTCGCATCAGCGATGCCCTCAACGACTACGGTGTAACCCTGACGAACAGCTACGACTATTTATTCAGCGATGACCTGGAGACGACTCGCAATGCCTATGACCCACAATTCCGCGCCGCCTGCGATCTGTACAACGAGGCGTTAGAAGATACTCTTCGCGTACTCTGCGCGGAAAACCGGATTGAACCGGGACAACGCTACAACATCCAAACCCCCCGACGTGAATTCATTGTCCGAACGGAAATGCGGGGAAAATGGACCGAAGAAGAGTTTGATCATTATGAAATTGTGAGTGATGACGAAATCCAGGTACTTCGGAATCGCCACACCACCTACGGACTGGGAGTTCCACTCATCGCCGTGCGGCGCCCACCTCAGGATGAAGATGACCGCGAAAAGTACTATGCGAAAGGCCTAAGCTACGCGGTCACTGCTCTGATGAGGTGTGTTCCACC
>JAYZAR010000059.1:0-5066 GCA_036339635.1 Planctomycetota bacterium
CATTGCTGCCGGTCGTGCTTTGGTCAATGAGCAACTGTTGATACTGTTTGATCGCACCAGCCAGATCTTCACCATAGGACCTGCTCGTGATGGCCATTGCCGTTGCTAGGAAGAGGGTTGAAGGAATCAACCATTTGCTTGCCGTCATGAAATTAGCCTCGATCGAGTCGCCAGCGTGTTTTCGAATAGTGAATCATCATGTGCCCAGTGAATGCAGGCCGTCGCATTCGCCAACCAATACTTCTTCAAAGGTGGTGGAAGGTGTGACGAATAAGGTAGACATCGACAATGACTACTTTTGGATCGCGTGCATTTTTTCTCGGCTTCGAATATAGATTGTGTCCTCATGGATTGCAGGAGTGGCTGCAAGACCGGCTGCAAAATCGTTCTTCGCTACAATCCTAGCCTTTCCTGTAGCGACAGAAAGGAAAATCACTGCACCACGCTCGGCGGCCAGCATGATATGGTCGCCCACCGCAAGCGGGGTCGCATAATATTCACCCCCAACGCCGAGCCGAAGAGGTCGATTCGACTCACCTGTTTCGAGATCCCAAATGGTCAGTAGCCCCCCCTTTTTCAAACAGTAGACGCGGTCTCTGTAGATCAGTGGCGATGAGACGTAGGGGAGATTCTTGGTTGATTCCCACACAACGTGCGTCCTGGTAATATCGCCACGGCCACCCGCTTTCAGTGCAACAAGAAGATTGCGTCCCGGCGCCGCTTTCGTATTAAAGAAAGCTTCAATCTCCTTCAAATCCCAATCATCTGATTTGTCGCGATCCGTGAATCGAAATGCATCTCGAAAGCGGCTTGGCGGTAACTCGGATTTCGCAATTTTGCGATCGCCATTTAAGTCAAACCGGTTCATAAATGCCACAGGATCTGTGGACTCGAGGTTTGTCAGGTTGACTTCGGTGGCGAATCCAGCCCGAGTCCTCTCTGCACCGGAAACGTTTGCTGTCGTCCATGCCCCAAAGATGAGCCGATCACCTTTTGCAACCGGTGATGGACAAATGAATGCAGGGAGACCTGTGACCGTCCAAAGCTGTTCACCAGTTTCGGGGTCGTAGCCATCGAGTGTCCCTGAGCCAGCAACGACCAGCTCGGTAACGTCATCTCTGTTCCAGATATATGGCGTGGAATAGCTTGCTGCAAATGCGGATCTTGTTGCTTTCCACTTAATGCGACCGCTTTTTGCGTTAAGGCAGTAGAGTGCGGAATACGTGGTGGTATCTCTGAGGAAGAAAACACTGTCCGACAGAAGGATTGGCGAACTCCCACTTCCGAATGCCTCTTCTCGATTCTGGATTTTGTGTCGCCATAGTTCGTTTCCATCGAGGTCATGTGCGATCAGACCGAAAGTTCCAAAACTTGAAATTAACTGTTCTCCGTTGCAACAGCTTGTTGCTGCTGCTGGGTTACAATCTTCATGCTCATAATCTTCTTCAAAGTCCCCGTTGACCTCATCACGCCAGATTTCTTTTCCAGTTTTTTTGTGATAACAAAGCACGAACAAGCGATTTCCCTCAAAACCGGTAAGGAAAAGTTTGTTGTTCCAAATAATTGGCGAAGAACTGCCCGCTGGGACCTGCTTCTCCCACAGGGTCGATGCTGAATCAAAATTGATTGGTATATCTTGTGCGCCTGCAATCGCATGCCCGTGTGGGCCTCGAAATTGCGGCCACTGAACAACGCCAGAGTCGTCCGCCGTGACGGTGTGGTTCAGAAGGAGAATCGTGATAACGCCAGCCCAAAGTTTGAAGGGTGTCATATTGAAAATCCTGCGAGCGTTTGTGCTGATGGTTTTTTGAGTTCTTAGGGGTTTTTCGCTAACGCCCTGGTTTCTGTGCTTTCGGTAACCAAATATTCTTGGCGTTGGGGATGGCAACCACGCGAGGGGTGATTGCAGCACATGAGACGGCATACTGCATAACCGGCCACGCACAACGTAAAAAAGCGAACAGGACCTGACGCCAACACCAGCCCTCTGCATATAGCAAGAATTCACTCAGTCCAAAGGGATGTCTTCAGCGATAAACAATGTTTTTAAACCCCATTTGTTGTTGACCTTCGTGAGGCCAAGAAAAGATGTGGTGGTTAACAGCTCCTCGTCTTTCTCGTTCATCCGAGTAAAGGTCATACTAACCATTGCGCTGGTGCCACTTGTCGACAGTACCTTCAGTTTTTTAATCTTGCTGTAAGCCCACCCACTCGCTTTTACTTTTTCAAAGTCGACCAGTGGTTTGCCATCGGCCGTCGCCATTTGTACTTCTCCATCAATCAGTACCGCGCACGGAAAACGGTAGAACTCTTTCAGCTTGTCATAATCCGCTGTATTGAATGCTTTTACGTGATCCTTGCACCAAGCCTTAATTTCTGCATTGACCTGCTTGGCTGTTTGAGCCTCAGAAGCAGGCAGTACGTGGGGAGACAAGCACACGACAATAGCGAGAATCAGTTTTTCCATTTGATGAATCCATACAGATGTAGCGTTGTGATTGGTGGTAAGCCGAAGAGTATATCAGCCGATAGAATAACGCTCAAAATTCTCAACCAAAGAATCGCAGCTCGGGTTTAAGATCGCACAGCCAAAGGGCAGGATAGATTCCTTTATAGATTAATTGACGCGGTTTTTTGCGTCGTTCGCGGAATACTAGATTTTCAACCAGGATTCAAGAAAGATGCTTGGTCTTTGAGGCAAGGCTTTCTGGCTAGCCAAGGCCGGCGTTGTACTGCTGACGAGTATTGCTCATTTACTGCCCTTTCCCAGATGCTGCGGTGGATCTGTTCCTTCGAGGCTTCGGTAAGGCTAGAGGGTTTGATCCAGCGTCAGCCCTAGCGAGTTCCGATTCCCCGCGAAGTCGCGTCGGTCCCGGCCACCGACTGCATCTTGAGCAATTCGCTCGAGTTAGCGGGGGGCAACCTGCTCAGATTGGAAACGTCTCGGTGGAATCACTCAAGGGAGAACAAATCGCCCGCGAGGAATGCGTGTTATTCGCGGCTGCGCCGGGTTCCACTCCATGACCATCGCGAAAATCAAGCGGATCCGAAAAGTAGTCACCAAACAGCTTTGGCCATCTTTGTGACGATTTGGTCACGACAGTAATCGATGGCAATTCCAGCTGAACAAGTAGAGGTAGCGCAGACAGGGAATGAACGGATTCCTATCACGACGGGGGTAGCTGACCCGATAAAGCCGCTCAGCAGGTCGAAGCAACTATTTCCTGGAATGACACCACCACAATCGACACGAAGCGGGGCGAATCGCGGAAGTTATCGCGTTGGCAACCACAAAATGGGCAGGAACCGCGCACGCTCGCGCCGCCCAGATTTTAATTGGCAGAGTCGCTATCATTGCCGCCCGGCGGGGCCCGCGTCGATCGAGCGGTCGCCTGAGCATGAACGACCGATGACAATGCAGAAGTCAGTCATGCGTAGTGGTGGCCATCGCGTTGACGAGTTGGTTGGGCTTGAGCGGTTTGGTGAACCAACCGCTAACGCCTTCCTCGCTCAACTTGATTCCGGCTTCTTCGGCCGTCGAACAGCTGAGTCCATATATCTTGGTCTCGTCGAAAGCAGGATTCTGTCGAATTCGGCGGATTGTAGTTGGGCCATCGCAACGCGGCATTCGCATATCCATCAGCACGATCGAGGGCTGCTCATTGGACTCAAGGTAGTCAATCGCTTCCTGTCCGTCAGAGGCGGTTGCAACTTTGTACGAATGCATCCGCAGGAATCCCGCCAGCATTTCGCGTTCGTTGGCATCGTCATCAACCAGCAAAGCAGTCTTAGCGGTATCGTCGAATTCTGAATCTCGGTCGGCGGCAACCGAATCATCGGTAGTGACGCAGTCGGCTCGCTCCATCAGTTTCCGCAGGGTTTCGTCCGCGTCCTCGTACAATCCAGCATCGAGTTGTGATTGCAGTAGGTGCAGGGCGACGTTGATCAGGTTAAGCTCATTGCGAAGCCGATGCTGAAACAACGGCGATGTGCCCGGCCAAACCGATTCGTCTTGACTGTTGTGGGTACCAAGCAATTCCTCACGAACAATCCGAATAGCTTTGGGTGCGTCAATCGCAAGGATCGCGGATGATCCCTTCACGCGGACCAGTTTGACTTTGATACCGAGACCAGGAAAAGAAATTGCTTGGTCTTGTTTGCGAGATAGAACGAGCATGAATTACCTTCCCTGGAGAGACAACTCGCGGATCCGCAGCTCCATCCATGGAGGCTTTCCTTTTGCGCAAATCCCTCGAGCGTCCATGCTCTCACTTGGCGATCATGCCAAGCAACTAGCTGTCGAACTCCTTAAGCGTGATGGGGTCAAAGAAACAACGTGACTAAGAGCTTATCCGCTGAACGGGACAAGGGTCAATCTCAACCCGGACCGAAAAGTGGATCGACGGCTCTTGCGTATATGCTAGCTAAACTTGGCCGCTGAACGGCTTTCCGCGATCAATCGGTAAAGCTGCTCAGGCTGAAGCGGTTTGACCAAATGGGCGTCAAAACCAGCATCGCGGGCGGCGACTTGGTCGGACTCGCGCCCGTAACCTGTCAGTGCAATGAGAATTTTCGTTTTGTATCCTCGCTTGCGCACTTCGCGAGCCAACTCGTAGCCGTTCATCTGGGGAAGGCCTATGTCGATCACGGCGAACTCGGGCTCGAACGATTCGAACAGTTCGAGTGCTTCCTGACCGTTACCTGCCTCCACAACTTCGAAGCCACGTAATTGCAGCATCTTAGACAGCATCGATCGGGCGTCGTCGTTGTCTTCGACCAATAATAGCTTGGAGCCTTCGAAAGCGAAGTGCGGCGGTGGTACCGCAGTCCTGGCAGGCTCTTCCGTGAGCGGTAACTCGATGCGGAACGTGCTGCCCTTACTCGATCCTTCGCTTTCCGCCAGGATGCGACCGTCATGAGCTTCAACGATGCTGCGGGCCAGGGACAAGCCAACGCCCATGCCTCCGGATGAGCGGGCAAGTGTTGAATCGGATTGCACGAACATGTCGAAAATCCTATCGAGCAAGTCGCGGGGGATTCCCTCTCCCGAATCGCGCACGGTGATC
>JAYZAR010000060.1:0-4484 GCA_036339635.1 Planctomycetota bacterium
ATTTGTCAGCGAAGATGTGGAGGGGTTATTTGTCCTTGATCACAATTCTGGCTTGCTGCAATGCAATGTGCTGTATCCACGCAGTCCGGCCATGGGGTTCGCGGGAAGATTTTCGATCAACATTGCAGATGCTTTAGGAACGGGTGCAAAAGGCGGCCAATACATTATGGTCACGGGTGTCGCCAGATTTCCCCGTGCCAGCAATCGCCCGGCGGCCGAAACGGTCGTTTATGTGATGGACACTGCGAGTGGCAACTATGCGGGTTACGGTGTTCCCTTTGACCGGTCCGCGATGAACGGAAACCGACCTCAGCAAGGATTGTTGGTGCTGGTCGCTAGCGGATCAGCGAACCCTATTGTTGACCGCGATAACCTCCGCTAGGTCTGCCCAGGTAGCCAAGCGAAACGCCTGAATTTGATCAACATGTTTGCTGAACGTTCGCATTCAGCATGCCCTGCATCTGATCCAGAACGGGAATTCACTCGAGCTAGCTCGGCTTGAACGCAATTCTGAGCAATCACGCGACAGATTTTAGGCGATCCGGGTATCGTGAGGCCGAGCGGAAAGGAATTCGTCCCCCGAGAGAGCGGTCTCAAAATGAACGTTTTCCGGGTCGGGCGAGCGGCGAAGCGACCAACTTTCTCGACTCTAAATTTGGTGAATCTGGTGTTTTCGGCCGTTGGATTTTTTTACCGAACCAAATGTGTTCAATCCAGTGACGGCGGCTCCACGTTGCCAAAGCTTTCCTTAAGATTGTGGTTTTCGCTGGTTGGTTGGGCGTGTCTCAAGGTTCGAGTCGATCGAAAGCGATGGGGATTTTCCGGCGGCTGGTCAACTGCGGTCCCTTGGCGCGGTCGCCTGAACATCGCAACAATCTCGTGGTGATCTCTACCGACACCCAAAGGATTCAATGACGCAAGGATCGGCTACAGCGACTCACGGAATGAACGAGGCGCAGGCATCGGCAGTGGCAACACTTTCGGGGCCGATGCTCGTTCTGGCGGGGGCGGGGACTGGCAAGACCCGTGTGGTTACATTTCGGATCGCAAATTTGATTCGTCACGGGATTCGTCCAGACCGCATCTTGGCTGTGACGTTTACCAATAAAGCGGCTGGCGAGATGCAAGACCGGGTTGGCGAGCTGATTGGCCAGCCCTCCCGCGGTGGCCCGCGATCAGGTCGGCTGATAAATCAGGGAGACGACGCGCCGAAGCCGACGATCAGCACCTTTCACTCTCATTGCGTGCGGATTTTGCGGAGCCACGCGACCGCCCTGGGGTATCCCACCAAGTTTTCGATTTACGACCGCAGTGATCAGGAGTCACTCGCTCGCGGCGTGCTTCGGGAACTGAGATTGCCGGGCACAGCACTGAAGCCTAGCGACATGCTGTCGATCATCGGCGGATGGAAAAACGCCTCAATTCAACCGTCCGAAGCAGCGTCGGTCGCTGCGACTGATCGAGAGCATTTTGCGGCGGCAGCCTACCGCCGGTACCAAGATGGTTTGCGCGCCCGAGGCGCTGTCGATTTCGACGATCTACTCTTGCTAACCGAGATCTTGTTTGATGAGCACCCGGATATCCGCGATGAGGAGGCTTCGAAATTTGATCATGTTCTGGTCGATGAATATCAAGACACCAATGGCAGTCAATATCGGATCACCCGACACCTGACTCTGAAGCATCAAAACTTGTGCGTGGTCGGCGACGATGACCAATCAATTTACGCGTGGCGGGGAGCCGATGTTTCGCACATCCTGAACTTCAGCAAAGATTGGCCAAACGCGAAGGTTGTTTACCTTGAGGAGAATTATCGCAGCACGGCACAGATCCTGGAACTTGCCAACCGCTTAATTGACTACAACACGAAGCGGCACGACAAAATATTAATCGCCAACCGTCCAGCAGGTCCACGTCCAAGAATCGAACAATTCAAGGATGAGATTGCGGAATCCAAAACAGTTGTCCACGAAATCAAGGATTGGATTGAAAACCGTCATATCCAACCTCGCGATATCGCAATTCTGTTTCGAACCAATGAGCAACCACGTTTGTTCGAGACCGAACTGCGGAAAGCAAAGATTCCTTACGTGATGCTGGGCAGTCAATCATTTTTTGATCGTCGCGAGGTGCGCGACATCCTGGCATACTTGCGTTGGATTGAACAACCCGATGATGAAGTCTCGCTGCTTCGGGTAGTCAATACTCCGCCTCGGGGGCTTGGCACCAAGACGATGAAATTGTTGATTGAGCGGGCGGTGCAACGGGGTGAATCTGTTTGGAAAGTGATGTCAGACCCTGGGGCCACCAGTGATCTCAAGCCGGCAGCTCGCCGTGGCATCGAAACGCTTACCCAAGTCGCCAATGAGGTTCGGCAAGATGCCTCGGAAGGCCGGTTAACTGACTCGCTTAGGACGCTTCTTACCCGCACCGCCTACTCGGACGAAATCCGCCGCTTATATGACCAACAAGAAGAGCGCGACGCGCGAATGGCGTCACTCGATGACCTGACCAATGCGTTAGCGGCCTTTCAAGAAAACAAACGTCGCGGAAAAGAGGGGCTCACCGGATTCCTTGCTGACATCGCGTTGGCCGGTCGAGAAATGGGAAATGAAAAAGATAAGCTCGCTGCTCAAAACGCGGTCTGGTTGTTGACGCTTCATGCCGCGAAAGGACTTGAGTTCCCAATTGTCTACATGGTCGGCATGGAAGATGGGATACTTCCCCACAGTCGAAGTGTCAAAAGTGGGCGTGATGAAGACATCGCCGAAGAACGGCGTCTCTGCTATGTCGGGATCACCCGAGCCCAAGAGAACTTAACCATGTCCCTTTCGTTGACTCGGCGAAAATGGGGCAAGCCACGTCCGACTACGCCGAGCCGATTCCTGTACGAAATTACCGGAAAAGCGGACAAGCCGACGGATCAAACCAAGCGACCGAGGCCGCGGAGGTAAGTCGTTCGCTTACAATACTCGGCTTCGAAAAAATTTTACTTCATCAGACGTAGCCGGTCATGAAGCGATCCCACACGCCCTCTGTGTCTCGAATCACGTCGCTATTTCTAGCTGCGGTCCTACTGGTCACTGCTTGCCAAGCTTGTCTAGGGAACGACGACAACCCTGCCGATCTTGCTGGGCTGCAAGGAGGTCTGATTGTTCAATTGGGAGCAAACGATATGCAAGCCGCTGCGGAGCTCAGTCGTACCGGTCGCTACTTGATGCACGTGCTAGACACCAACGCCAAAGTGGTTCAATCAACGCAATAATACTTGCACCAACAGGAGCGAGACCGGCTCGCCTGAGCGGAGCAGTCCGTGGCGAATAATAGGCTGCCCTACACTGAAAACCTGGTCAACCTGATCGTCTTAAAAGATTTCAATGTGCCTGTTCGGGATATGTTGCGAGTGCTCACTCCGGGTGGTTCTGCGATTGCGAAGAAGGCATCGGTGGCCGAATCATTTTCGAGTCGAACACATTTACCTCGGTCCGAACTAGTGGTGCATACGTGATTACAACGAAGGCCTGGCCGAATGGAATGGACGCCTGGTCCCACCCGTGACACGCTGCCGATGGTAACGCTGTTTCGCTAGACAGCATGGTGGGACCACCGGAACGCGTTCGATGGACCGCGGCTGCACCCCGGAAGTGGAAGGGATGGTTACCGCAGGCGGCCGAAATTTCGATGGGCATTCTTGTTTTTGCTGTCAATCCAATGACTGGTGAGCATCACTGGACGCAACGTCTCGATTCTGTCCCGCAAAAAGGTTTCTACGAGAACTCCGGTTTCGAATTTTGATCCGTTTGATATTTTGCACGCTCAGGGAAATAGCATTGCGATGTCACGTTGGATCGTCTCGCGCGATAGGCAGAATGTCGACGTCGATAAATGGAACGCTTTCGCCAAGTTGAACACGGGCGATGGCGAAGTCTGGTTTCCCCGTGGTACCCGGACTTATCGGGCTCGCCATCAAGATCGCTTTCGTGGGGAAGTGGAGTGACGGCCGTTTACCGTCTTTCGCGACAAGAACGTATTTAGTTTTCTAGATGGTAGTACAGAAGTATTTCGTCGGGAGTTTCATTTGCAGGATGGAGAAAAATCCATTCGCAAGTGGATTACCGGTTGGGAGGCTGCCCGAACCGCAAGAGCGGGAGGCAAGCCTTATCGAAATCAACAGATTTCCACTAGTGCTCAATGGATCAAGGATCCCTTCACTCCCGAAGACGAGGTCAAGGTCGATCCGAGATATGGCACGCATCCGCACAACGAAATTCGCGCAATGGCGCTCGCCGGTGACGAAAAGCTATATGTGTTGCACCGTGATGGCCGTTTGAAAGTTTGATCCACCGAAACTGGCTTCGTGATCGACGAAAGGACTGTGCCTCCGCCAGTCTGGGATGGATTGGCGATCGCGGACGAAAAGTTGTTTCTCACCACACAGGCGGGCCGGCTGATCTGCTTGGGCCAGTAAACCGGTACCCGGTTGG
>JAYZAR010000061.1:0-12945 GCA_036339635.1 Planctomycetota bacterium
TATTACGGCTTCGAAACGAAGGCCGATCTCTTTTTCGATCTCCGTAATGAATTCCCGAATCTAGTTGGTTTCAAGGAGTTTGGTGGCGCGGATGCATTGAGTTATGCAGGCGAGCAAATCACCCATGGCGATGATCGAGTCGTGCTGATGGCGGGCGTGGATACCCAGGTTTATCACGGTTTCCTCCACTGTGGCGCGTCCGGTGCGATCACGGGAATCGGCAACTGTTTGCCGGAACCTGTTCTAAAACTGATTTCCTTGTGCCGGCAAGCCGTTGCCGGTGACGCTCAAGCAAGGACGTATGCTCAGCAACTCGACGAAGCACTGATTGTGTTGTCGACCTTTGACGAAGGCCCTGATTTGGTCCTCTACTACAAATACTTGCTGTTTCTTCAGGGAGAAAAAGAATACCAGCACCACTTTGTCGCCACTGATCAATTGAGTAACAGCCAACGTGGATTCGCCGAGGCTCAGTTCACTCAGTTCCAATCTTGGTGGCAATCATGGCCTGGTAAAACGCACGGCGATGACTGATTCAAAAGCACGCATCCGCACACTGCAAGTCATCGACTCGCACACAGGCGGCGAGCCTACTCGGGTCGTGATTGATGGCGGCCCCGACCTGGGTACCGGACCACTCGCCGAACGCCTTGATCGCTGCCAGCAGCAGTTCGATTCGTTTCGCTGCGCGGTGGTGACCGAACCCCGAGGTTCCGATGTCCTGGTGGGAGCACTGCTAGTACCGCCGCACGCTGCCGATTGCGATTTCGGAGTCGTCTTCTTTAACAACGTTGGCCTGCTGGGGATGTGCGGGCACGGCATGATCGGCGTTGTCGAAACCTTAAAATATATTGGTCGCCTGAATAAAAATCACAGCCCAATTTAAACCCCGGTTGGTTCCGTCGTCTGCCGATTGCACGAAGACCAGTCGGTTTCAATTGAGAATGTTGATAGTTATCGGGCCGCCAGCGATGTAAAACTGGATGTCGATGGGATCGGAACCGTTGTGGGCGATGTCGCCTGGGGTGGCAATTGGTTCTTTCTCGCGCGAGAACCCCATCAAGACGTCAGCCTTGACCAAATCACGCGCCTCTCCCAAATAGCTGTTGAGATTCGTGCCGCCGTTCACCAAGCCGGGTTCCCTCAGGTCGACCACGTTGAATTGTTTGGCGAACCTCACGATCCGGATGCTGATTTGCGAAACTTTGTTTTATGCCCCGGTTTAGAATTCGATCGGTCACCCTGCGGGACCGGGACCAGTGCGAAGCTCGCTTGCTTGGCCGCTGACGGTAGAGTTCAACCTGGGCAAGTCTGGACCCAGGAGGGAATCCTAGGGTCGACCTTTGCCGCCTCGTTTCAATGGGCCGATCAATCCAAATCGGTTATTCGCCCGGAAATTCGCGGCCGAGCCTTCGTCACAGCTGAGAGCCAACTGCGGATGGATCCTGATGATCCATTTGCCTGGGGTATCGGTGCCCTGCGTGGTATCGAGGTGAGCGAAACAGGCGTCTCAGAGCAAGCTGACAAAACCACTTCCGCCAGCTAGGGAAGGTATATCAGTGTCCAAACGCGTCGTGATCGTGGGTGGCGGTGTCGTCGGAATGGCGACCGCGTGGTACTGCCAGCAGGAAGGCCACCAGGTCACGCTGGTCGATCGCGGTCCAGCGCATCGCGACGGCTGCTCGTTTGGCAACGCCGGCATGATCGTTCCGAGTCACTTCATCCCGCTCGCTGCGCCAGGCATGATTCGCCTTGGATTGAAATGGATGCTCGATCCCGAATCCCCGTTCTACATCCGGCCGCGATTGTCGTGGGATTTGCTCCGCTGGTTGTGGTGTTTTCGGGGAGCCTGCAAGGAATCGCGAGTACGAGAAGCAGCACCACTGCTTCGTGACTTGCACCTTGCCAGCCGCACGTGCTTCGAAGAATTGCAAACTGAACTTGAGAGCGGCTTCGGGCTTGTTCAACGAGGGCTACTCATGCTTTGTCGTGATGAACACGTCTGGCAGGAAGAAATTGAAATGTCAGAGCGTGCTAGGCAACTCGGGTTACCGGCGCGAGTCCTCGACCCAACCGCACTGGCAGAACTCGATCCGAATATCGAGATGGATGTGCGGGGCGCGATCCACTATCCCGATGACTGCCACCTTTCACCCAATCGCTTGATGCTGGCACTGCAAGAAAACTTGAGCTTACGGGGATGCACATTTCACTGGGAAACGGAGTGTCAAGGATTTCGAAATCAAGCAAACCATATCACTGCCGTGGTGACCAACGAGGGGGAGATCGCAGCCGATGAATTCTTGATCTGCGGTGGTATCTGGTCACCCGAGATGACGGAGCACCTGAACTTGAAATTGCCGATGCAGGCCGGAAAAGGCTACAGCTTGATGCTGGACCAACCTCCAGAACTACCCGAACTTTGCTCCATCCTGACGGAAGCTCGGGTTGCCGTTACACCAATGGGTTCCGCATTGCGATTTGCCGGCACGATGGAAATTGCAGGAGTCGACAGTTCCATCACCCAATCCCGCGTGAATGGAATCGTTCGATCCATCCAACAGTACTTTCCAAAATTTACGGAGACGATATTCATGGACTGTGTGCCCTGGGTTGGGTTGCGCCCCTGTTCACCAGACGGCCTGCCGTACCTCGGCCGGCCAGCGAAATGGGAAAATCTGATTATCTCAACAGGCCACGCCATGATGGGAATCAGCCTTGCCATGATCTCTGGAAAAATTGCTGCCGAAATCGTTAGTCGGCAACCAACCACAATCAAACCATTGCACCTGCTTGCTCCTGACCGCTACGGTTAATCGACGAAACGATCTACCATTTGGATCAACAAGTTGGACTCAAAACAAGAAGTCGATTTGCGATAAAACGCTCAATCGACGACAACGAATCACTAGATCCACCGAAGCCTGCGACCCCGCCATGATTGAAATCGAATTTACCTCCCAACTTGTCCAACAGGTTGACTGCCCAGCGATTCAGTCAGTCGAGGGAGCATCGGTAAGGGAAGCGTTTGAATCAGTATTTACAAATTATCCGAAGCTTCGCGACCATGTTTTCGATCCGGAAGGGGGTGTGCTTCCGCACCTTGTCATTTTCGTCAACGGCGAAATGCTCGATAGTCCGGACGCCTTTCAGGCAACAATACGAGATGGAAGTGAAGTCTTTGTGATGCAAGCGGTATCGGGTGGTTGAATCAGCCTCAACGGAAACCGACACTGCTTCGCTGAAACTGCCACAGCGGCTGACTCAGTTTCGCGTCAGAAGCGACTTCGCCGACAACTTTGTTGAGCCTCGTGTCCGAACGCGACTCCCAAAACAAAGGCCACGCTGACCTAACGAAAATGCAGCGCCGCGCGAGCCAGTTGCAACCAACTTGTTCCGGCGGCATCCACCTGCATGTCATAGCCCTTTGTCGGAATGTAGGCGCGAGTCTTATCGACCACCCGGATTGGGATCGTACTCTGTCGAGCCAAACGTTCCATCTGCCTGCGGTTGGTATAGTGCAGCACAATGAAACGGGCATCGCTGGTAATTGAAGCGATCTGCCAGGCAGCCGCATCGAGTCTCAGTTCGGCCAATTCTAACATTCGTTTCGCAGCATCCGGCAGCGGGCCGAATCGGTCCCGTAACTCCTCACGGAATTCTTTGATTTCGGAGGCTTCGTTCAATTTTGCGATACGTCGATACAAATCGATTTTGTGCCGCAGATTGGGAACGTAGGAATCGGCAAGGTAGGCTTCAACCGGCAAGTCGATATCAACGTCGGCCGACAACTGAGGCGGTAAATTTTGAACTTGGCGAACCGCGTCTTCCAATAATTGACAATACATTTCGTACCCAATTGCCGCGATGTGCCCACTCTGTTGACTTCCCAACAGATTCCCGGCACCACGAATTTCGAGGTCTCGCATTGAGATCGCGAAACCTGCCCCCATTTGGCTGAACTCCTCGATCGCCCTCAGTCGCTTGCTTGCCTCGGGCGACAAATGTTTGTGTTGGGCAACCATCAAATAGCAATGCGCCTGGTGTTTGTAGCGTCCCACGCGGCCTCGCAATTGATGCAAGTCACTTAGCCCATAGCGATCCGCATCATCAATAAAGATGGTGTTGGCATTGGGGATATCGAGTCCGCTTTCAACAATCGTCGTGGCTAGCAACACATCGAACCGGTGCTCGATAAAGTCGACCATCACCTGTTCTAGCTCACCCTCGTCCATTTGCCCGTGCCCAATCCGCACCTGGGCCTCGGGAACAATCCGTTTGAGCTTGTCAGTCAGCGAATGCATATCGCCGATCCGGTTGTGGACAAAAAAGATCTGACCGCCACGGTTTAGTTCCCGAATCATGGCCCGGCGAATCAATTGGTCGTCCCAACGAACAACATTGGTTTCGACGGCCCGGCGTTCGGCGGGCGGCGTTTCCAAATTGCTGATGTCGCGAACCCCCACCAAGGCCATGTGCAGCGTGCGGGGAATTGGAGTTGCTGACAGCGTGACCACATCCACATTACTGTGCAACGTTTTGAGTCGTTCCTTGACCGCCACACCGAAACGCTGCTCCTCATCAACAACCACCAAGCCAAGATTATTGAATTCAATATCCTTGCTGGCCAAACGATGCGTACCGACGACGATGTCCACCTTGCCACGCCGAAGCCCCTTGATGGCTTCGCGTTGTTCGGCGGGCGTACAGAACCGGCTTAATTTTGCGATCTCTACCGGAAATTCCGCCATCCTTGTTTTGAAATTGTGAAAGTGCTGCTCAGCCAACACGGTTGTGGGAACGAGAACAGCGACTTGATACCCGCTCGTCACAGCCTTGAACGCGGCCCGCATCGCGACTTCAGTTTTTCCAAAACCGACATCCCCGCAAATCAAGCGGTCCATCGGTTTCGCCATTTCCATATCGACCTTGATCGCCTCGATCGCTTTCACTTGATCGGGGGTCTCCACATAGGGGAAGCTCGCATCAAACTGCTGTTGCCAGGCGTTGTCGGAATCAAAGGTGATCCCCCGACGCGCGGTTCGCTCGGCCTGCATTTCCAAAAGCTCGACCGCCATATCAGTTACCGCAGATTCAGCAGCTTTCCGTTGCCGAGCCCAGGCTTGACCACCAATCTTTGCCAAACGCGGTCTTGTCTTCGTCCCGCCGACATAACGTTGCACCAACCCGATTCTCGAAGCAGGCACATAGATCTTTGTGCCGCCATCGAATTCAATCGTCAGATGCTCAAGATGCTGTCCATTCTTTTCGATATGCTTCAGACCGCGGTACATGCCAATGCCGTGGGATAAATGAACGACCAAGTCGCCCAATTCCAACTGCATCAAATTGCCGATCGGCTTTCCCTTCGCTCGCGTCTTGCCTCGACGCACTGGACTGCGATGGAATAACTCAGCACCGGTCAGGACAAGGACCTCCGCATCGACCAGGCGGAAGCCGCCACTCAATTCAGCAACGACCAAATGCAGCCTTCCGTGCCGTGCCGCCTTGGTCTCACGTAGCAACTCGGTTAACCGCTCACCATCGGCAGGCGTGTCTCCGACCAAGATAACCTGATGCTCTGCCGCCACCGAATCGATCCGTGACTTGGTCTCATCCAATGACATCCCGAATGCGTCAGCCGTACTCGTTTTGAGATCGATGACTTGATCACCTGATCCTTCCGCGAGACCGGTTGCGGTTACCGTGCGAAACCGGCTGAAAGATTCCATCAAATCGTCGAAGGCCATCAAGTTGCTTGATTCGCCACTACGACGAATCAACTCCACCGCACTCTTTTCCGTCTCAGCGGGATCGACGATGACGACCAACGTATCATCCGGCAAATAATCGGTGATCGGCCCGAGACCCATGGCAACGGGATCAAGATTCAATTCCGCATCTGAATCTCCATCAGGCGAATCCATCCCAACGGCCGCGATTTCGACCGAATCAAGTGACTCAATGCTGCGCTGACTGCCAGGATCAAATCGGCGAATCGACTCGATTTCATCACCAAACCACTCAACGCGAATCGGCTCGGGCTGATCCGTCGAATAAATATCAAGCAGACCACCGCGGGTCGCAAACTCTCCGGGTAATTGCACTGCCGTCGTCGCGGCAAACCCAGCCTCGGCAAGCCAGCGACGGATTGATTCAGGATCGACTTCCTGGCCAACTCGTAGCTCGCGGGTCGCCGCCTCAAGTTTTTCAGGCGTTGGAACCCGCTGCATCGCAGCTCCGATAAAGGCCGTCACCAGCAGGGGTGTGGCCGCTTCGCCTTCTCGGTGCGTCAACTGCTGAAGCACTCTTAGCCGGTCCGCGTAGTCGTCGTCACGAATCGAGGATGCGGAACCCTCACTTGTGGAAAGCGGCAAGGCCAGCGACTCAGACAGCCCAAACGCAATGGCATCCCCAGCAACGATGTCGGCATCCGCAGCCTGCGGAAGCAGCATCAAGACATGCGGAGTCGAACGTGCGAGCGAAGCAGCGAGCACCGCACGAACAGCTCCCCAAACGCCCGAGAACGAAAGGGTGCTGTTAGCCGATAAGCGAGTGATGCGCGCACCTATAGCGGCGGACTCGTCTAACAGACGAGGCACGTCGGCGAGCTTGCGGACCGTCATGCTGGTTGGCTGTGCCAATGCGAACACCATATGGCGTTGAGACATGCAAAACGGTAGCCGCTGAGCGTCCAAAATGGAACCATAGACGACCCCCGGTCGAACATAAAATCTGAAACACAAAACGAGAAGCGGATTCGAGCGTCCCTCCCCCACCGCCACCTTCCGCTTCGAGCTACTTGGCTGGTGGCTCATCGTCTTGTTGGAGCTTCGATCGCCCCATAAACTCAGCAGCTAACAGACATCTAAAATTCACCTGAGGATCGGTAGCGTTCGATGAGCATAGGAATCGGAATTGTCGGCTGTGGAATGATCGCCAATTTTCATGCCCGCGCGATCGCAGATGCGGAAGGTGCTCACTTGGTCGGCTGTGCTGACCGGAAAGGTGAATCTGCGGAGGCGTTTGCTGAAAAGCAAGACTGCCGGGCCTTCGAATCACTCGAAGCAATGCTGGCCGACCCTGAGATTGATGCGATTACGGTTTGCTCCCCTAGCGGCGCACACCTCGACCCCGCGGTCGCTGCCGCCGAGGCGGGCAAACACGTGATTGTTGAAAAGCCGCTGGAGGTAACCACTGAACGCTGCGATCAAATCATTCGAGCCTGCGAAAAGTCGGGTGTGCACTTGGCCGTCACCTTTCAAAGCAGGTTTCACGAGTCAAGCCGCCTCATGAAACAAGCCGTTGAGCAGGGCCGTTTTGGCCGTATTACGATGGGAGATGCCTACGTGAAGTGGTATCGAAGCCAAGAGTATTACGACAGTGGTGCCTGGCGCGGAACCTGGGCCCTCGATGGTGGTGGAGCGTTGATGAACCAAGCAATCCACTCGGTTGATCTACTACTATGGCTGATGGGCGATGTCGAGGAAATCAGTGCCATGACCGCCACCTTGACCCACGAGCGAATCGAGGTCGAAGACGTTGCCGTCGCGAACCTGAAATTCAAGTCGGGTGCCCTTGGCATCATCGAAGCCACCACCACGTCCTTCCCTGGATCGCTGAAACGAATCGAAATCAGTGGTGACCAAGGCTCCGCCGTTCTGGAAGAAGAAGATCTCAAGGAATGGAACTTTGCAGAGGAAACGCCCGAAGACGCTGACATTCGCGAACGGATGTCGGGACAAACTGAATCAGGTGGCGGTGCCGCAGATCCCTCAGCCATCGACCATCACGGCCATACGATGGTCTTCAGCGATTTCGTCGCTGCGATCAACGAGAAGCGAGCCCCGCTGATCGACGGACACCAAGGACGGCGAAGCGTCGAAGTCATCCAAGCAGTCTACGAGAGCGCAAAGTCCGGACAACGCGTCAAACTCTAATTCGCCAGCAGAAAATCAAACACTCGGACAAGCACGACATCCTTCGTAGCCGTCTGTCTCCGGAAGCTTCTTTGGCTACGCCTCAGATGCGATCTTGAAGGCTCATTCTGCCTGTGACTCTCGTGGCGGCAAACGATAACAAATCGCTTGGCGGTCGTTACGAACCAATAAGTAACGACCGGCAACCGTTGGAATGTTCCAGGTTTTTGATTGCAACGCAGAAAACCGTGACAGTTCCTCATATTCGTGCGGAGTGGCACGAGCAAAAATAATCTCCCCTGCTTCCGCCTGCCCAACGATCACATCTTCGACCAATAAGATCTGCCCTTGCCCAAATCGCGACCTTCGAGACTGCGACCACAAACGCTCGCAGCTATCAATCTTGATCGCTTCAAGTGAGCCATTGCTGATCCCGTAAGCCGTGTTCCCGTCCACACATGCGTGCGTGAATTTCGTCTTCAGAAATCGCTTCGACTCCCACTCCGGTTCCGCCGAGAAACGTCCCTGCTCATCACACGTCACTTTCACTAACGCACTACCACCACCATAGCCTTTCCCGAGAATAAAACGGTCATCCCCCACATCAACAGCCGACGCACAGTTTGCGCCACCACTCGACTGACCAGGCCAACTGATTTCCCACAATACTTTTCCGTCGTCGATCTGGTGACCACTCACCGTCTTCTCATTTACTGACACGATCTGCTTTTGGCCGCCTAGGTTCATCAAAACAGGTGATGCGTAACTGATCTGGTCGGTCCCGGCCATCCAACGCACATCCCCCGACTCCGAATCCAGAGCAACCAAACTGCGGCCCGTCGATTGATTGCCAACCGGCCCTCCGAAGGGAACGACACACAGACCATCCACCAGTAATGGGGATCCGGAACGCCCCCAAGTGATCGCGGCCTCGCTTTCAATCTGTGTCCAGTTTGCAAGCTTCAAAAGGTCAACTTCCCAGACTGACTTACCTGACCACAAATCCAAACACCAGACCAACCCTTCAGCGTCTTGGGCATAAACCTTATCACCCTCAATCGTTGGTGTGCTCCTTGGCCCCGCTCCGCCCATTGGGTGCGAATGAGTCGCCTGATGGCTCTGCATCCACAACAGTTCCCCCGATTGCAGGTCGTAGCAGGTGACACAATCCATCGATTCACGCTGCTCCAAAGTCACCGCTCTCCCAGAACCAACGGCAAACGAAGCCCAACCCAGCCCGATCCCTTGATCCCAAACGATTTCTAATTCCGAAACCTCCATGGGTACTGCAAACTCTCGGTTTGAAACCACGCCCGTTCGTTGATTCCCAAGGAAACCGGATGATACCGCTTCGGCAAACGATTCCGTCGCTACTTCTGGTGACCCTTCATCCTCCACTTGGCTCGCTGCTTGAGCGGAAAGATTTCGCAAGGGAGGGGCGTTTCTGCCAAACCGAGGCTTGAATTGCGGCACCAACTCTCCGCTAAACCCATCGAACTCCAGAACCAGGCACGCGATCGCGATGGTCGACACCAGAGTGACCGGTACTCGCATGCCATGACCACTCAACTTGGCCAATCGATGCAGTTGCAAACCGACAAATAAAAGCGTGATCAATCCAATTAAAAAACTAGCCATGTTCGCCATCTGGTGGTCAGTCGAGGGCGCGACGACTTGCAACACCGCGATCAGGGACACTCCGACGACTAGCCCAATCATTGCACGACGCCGAAGTTTACTGGCGTGATCTGGCACACCGACTTCTTTGGATTCCATTAGCTTCAATCAATCCAGATGAGACAATGAGCGGCAGCAACGACTTCCAACGCCACGCCAACTTCAAACGTTATCGTAAACCACGCAAGGAGAATCAACGCCGTAAGTTATTTTGAATCCTGCATCCGCTCACGCAATTCCTTACACGCGTCGGCTGGATTACTGCAAAGCGAGCAACTAACACTGCCATCCTGGTTCTTTGCGTTGGCCAACCCACCGCATGATCCGCTTATCGACCGCCGACCGAACATGACACCGACAGCCATCCCGCAAAGCACCACCGCGAAAGCCGCAAATGTGATTCCCAGAATCGCGAGCGTATTACTGCTATTTTTTTCTCCTCCACCTTTTTCAGTCGCCGCCTGATTCGACTCGTTGGTGTTGGCGTAGCCTGCCAATGTGCCCGTCCCAAGAATCGCGAACCCATCGGATTGCCGACTTACCAACAAAACGTTCAGCTTCTCGCGTTCGGCGATCATCTTGCCACGTTCCGCGCCCAGCACATTCATTGCGGTCGCCCACGCATCAGCGGCCATACAAGATTCGGCAACCACCGACACCGAGGCCAACGAATGCGTAACCGGCCGTCCAGTCGCGGGATCAATCGTGTGAGAATAACGAACTCCATCAGCTTCAAAAAAATTACGGTAATCACCCGAGGTCGCCATCGCCTGGTCATCCCCTCCGCCGGTACTCAATGCATGCGCAAGCATCACGGTATCGGACGCAGCGTCGGGCAATTGAATCCCAACCTTCCACCACTGCCCTGCCTTGCTCCCCGCCGTACGGACCTCACCACCAATCTCAACAAAGACATTACCCGCGCCATGCTCGGCGAGCATCCTGACGACCTCGTCCGCAGCGTAGCCCTTTGCGATGGAGGAAAGATCAATCTCCAACTTTGGATGTGACTTTTTCAAGGCTGGTGGATCAAGTCGAACCGAGAGTTTTTTAAATCCGATCCGCGACTTTAACTCCGCAAGATGCGTCTCAGCAGGAGGCTTTGCGGTACGCGGCGCGGGGCCGAAGTTCCATGCATTCACGAGAGGCTCAACAGTAATGTCCAACGCACCGTCAGTCTTTGCCGAAACTTCTTGTGCGTACGCGACAACCTCAGCGAATCCCGCACTAACCTCGTACCACTCCAACGACTCCGATTGGTTAAAACGACTGATCTCAGAATTCGGTAGATAAGTCGACATTTGGTCGTTTACCCGACGGAGCAGACCGTCAACACGAATCTGAGCATCAGCGGCAGTAATGCTCATCTCCTCGGGTGCGAAGACCTTGACGGTATACCTCGTCCCCATCGTGGGCCCGGCCAATTCGAGAATTCTTGCCTCCTCAGCAAAGATCTGAACTGGCACCAGCAGTAAAAAAACTGCAACAGCCATTGATTTCATGACGATACCCAACATCTTATTCGCAGGCCTGCACCTAGGTTCTTCGTCGGTTGCATTCAGGCTTGCTCGATTTAAAACACTTCCGCAACTGAGAGATGCCGCATCTCTGACTGACAGCCCGCTATTAGTCTACCCAACGCATGTTAGACGCGAGCGATGGCTTGGAACCTGAATATCCTGGCGACGCAGAATGAACAAATTCCAACCTGGCCGTATGTACAAAACGGACCGGTAAGAACTGCCTGCTAGCGAATGTCCTTCGCGCGGACCAGTGACAAGAAGATTCTTTGTTTCTCTGCGAATCCAAAAAGAACGGCAATTAGCCGCCGAAATCATCGTAGGCGATGTTCTCGGGCTCAACGCCCAAATCATCAAGCATTTTAATGACAGCCTGATTCATCATCGGCGGACCACAAATGTAATACTCAATATCTTCCGGAGCGGCGTGTTTACTGAGGTAGTTGTCCAAAACGACTTGGTGAATGAATCCAACATACCCATCCCAGTTGTCCTCGGGCATTGGCTCACTTAATGCAATGTTGAAAGAGAAGTTCGGAAATTCTTTCTCGATCCCGCGGAAGTGATCAATATAAAACAGCTCCCGTAAGCTCCGACCACCGTACCAATACGATACCTTACGGCTCGAATTCTGACGCTTGAAGAGCTCAAAAATGTGGCTTCGCAGCGGTGCCATACCAGCACCGCCGCCGATATACACCATCTCGGCCTCGGTATCCTTAATGAAGAACTCCCCATAGGGTCCGGAAATGGTTGCCTCGTCACCGGGCTTCAAGCCGAAAATCCAGCTGCTCATCTTTCCGGGAGGTACATCAGGCATTCGCGGCGGCGGCGACGCAACCCGAACGTTAAGCATTATGATTCCCTTCTCGCCGGGGTAGTTCGCCATTGAATACGCGCGAACGACCGGTTCGTCGACCTTGGAGACGTATCGCCACACGTCGAACTTGTCCCAATCCTCGCGGTATTCATCCTCTATCACGAAATCCTTGTAGTGGACCTCGTGCGGCGGGCACTCAATTTGGATGTAACCACCGGCTCTAAAGTCGACTTCTTCTCCTTCGGGCAACTCAAGCACGAATTCCTTGATGAAGGTTGCGACGTTGTGATTACTTCGAACCTTGCAAACCCATTTCTTCGTGTCGAAGGCCTCAGCTGGGACCTCAACTGTCATGTCGCTTTTTACAGCCACCTGACAACTCAGACGCTCTCCCTCAGCCGCTTCTTTCTTATTGATGTGGTCCTTCTCAGTGGCCAGGATTTCCCCACCACCGTCGAGCACTTTTACTTTGCACTGAGCGCAAGTACCGCCGCCGCCACAAGCACTACTGACAAAGACACCCGCGTCAGCCAGGGCGCCCAACAGCTTCCCACCTGCGGGAATTTCAACCGTCTTCTGCTCGTTGATCAAAATCTTGACAGGACCAGAAGCCACTAATTGGCTTTTAGCGGCTTGAATGATCAAAACCAGCGCCAAAACAACGCCGGTGAACATCAAAACGCCTAGGAAAATAGTCATCTTTGCAAGCTCGTTTTCGGTTCGCTTTGAGTAGTGAATTCGATGCGGATTGACCGCTACAATTGAATTCCGCCAAAGGACATAAATGCCAATGCCATCAACCCGACGGTGATGAACGTAATCCCTAAACCGCGAAGCGGTGGAGGAACGTCACTATATTTCATTTTCTCGCGGATCCCGGCGAGCGCGGCAATTGCCAAAGCCCAACCGACACCGCAGCCGAGACCGTACACGACGGATTCACCGAGGTTGTAATTCATTTCCTGCATGAACAAGGAACCACCAAGGATCGCACAATTCACCGTGATCA
>JAYZAR010000062.1:0-19467 GCA_036339635.1 Planctomycetota bacterium
GAGACCCTTGGGTAATTTGACGGTGAGCGGATTGTGATTATCCGGATTTCCTAGCCAGGTTGCGAGGTCCTGCGTAGTGAGGAGCCCGAACCCAGGAACGCCCGCGGTGAGGGTTGGATCACCCAGCGTGACCTCCTCAGCACGAGCAGAGGCTACCAGCAGGGTAACAGCAAGAGCGATCGAGGCGGGAAAAAGTGCAACAGTTTTTAACATTTCGGTTTGAGCCTGTTTAAAAATCGAACCAATGATCTGCAAGGACTAAATCGAACGGACTAAATTTATTATTTCTAAACCAGAATTCCGTCGAGATTTCGCGCGGATTGCATCAGCTGAGCGAAATTATAACTCAGAATCAAGCATTTGCCCCACTCTAGGAACCCAACATTTTTGCAATTTGCCGTCCTGTCACGCTCATCGGCAGTTGCTCGATTTCGGTGAGAGAACAATATTTCCAAGGCTCTGCTGGTGGATCGCTCGGATCGGCGAGCGGAGCCTCGTGGACTTGCAGCGAGATCCGATACCGAGTGACAGAATGCCTGATCAGTGCCAACCGTGATCCAGCTGCAACACTAACACCCAATTCGCGACTCAGTTGAAGAGCCGCCTGATCCGCCGATCCTAACGCATCCTCCGTCAGGCGAGGAAAATCCCACAAGCCCTCCCAGCGGCCTCCAGCAGGAATCTGGCGGACGAGAAATCGGCGTTCCCCATCGCCCATCGCCTGGGCGATCACCAACGCAAATTCGGTTCGATCTTCGTACTTGATCTTGGATAACTTGCCGGGAATTTCTGCCGTGAGCCCACGTCCCTGGGCCGCGCACAAGCCGCGAACCGGGCAAATGTCGCACGCGGGTTGCTTCGGAGTGCAAACCATCGCGCCCAGTTCCATGGATGCCTGGTTAAAATCACCGGGACGCTTATTGGGTAGAAGAGTTTCGGCGATTTCCCAGAGCAGACGATTGGCCGGCGGTTGAACGGGCGCTGCTCCTCGCAGCGCAACCCAACGACTAAAGACCCGCTGCGTATTCCCCTCCAAAATCGGCAACTTTGCCTGCCGGGAAATCGACAAGATGGCACCCGCGGTATAGCGACCGATCCCCGGTAAATCGATTACTTCCTCGAACGACTCCGGGAATTCTCCGCCATGCTGCTCCGTTATTTTTTTCGCGGCAGCGTGCATTGAACGGGCACGACGGTAATAGCCGAGTCCTTCCCAGAGGCTAAGCAATGTTTGCTCTTCCGCAGCAGCGAGCGACGCAATATCAGGAAATGCGTCCAAGAAACGTTCAAAATAGGGTATCACGGTCGCAACCTGAGTCTGCTGACACATGATCTCACTCACCCAAACCCGATAGAGGGTTGGCTTTCGTCTCCAAGGGAGATCGCGGGCGTTTCGCGAAAACCAATTTTGCAGCCGTCGGCGCAAAGCGCGTCGCCAATCCGAATCTTGCCAAACAGGATCGTGCTGCAATACCGCAGATTGAGTCTCAGCCGATTTTTTCTTGGCCAATTTAGCTGCGCCAGGGTGGCGTTTCGTTGACGAACAACTCACGATTCCTCAAGCCGTCGCAGTCGTAGCTTTACCGTCTGAATCTCACCGCCCCGTTGAAAGCGAACTTCCACTTCGTCACCGGGGATATGTTTATTTACCGCATCCTGCAAATCTTTAAACCGTGTCACTTTCGTATCCTCGATACCAACGATCACGTCATCACGAATCAAGCCAGCAGCTTCTGCGGCGCTACCCGGCACCACGCTGCTGATCTCACATTGATCTGGACCATCCAAGCACGAGACACCTAGAAAACCGCCTTGCCGATGGGTAATTTCCAACCCAGGCAATCGTGTTCCCATCGAGGCAACTTTCGCTTCAGACAAACCAGTCCCCATCAAACTCAGTGATTTCCGAATTGGGATTGATGCGATCAGTTCCGCCTGCTCGTCACTGAGCCGCACGTAACGAAACTCAAGCGCTTCGATCCGATCCATTTCGATCAGTGGGATGAGAGTATTGTTTTCGACCTTCCCGTCGATGATCACGAGCGAAACCAAGTCCGGGACCTGAGCGACAGCTTTCAGCACATCACGCTGCACTGCCGCCCCTTTGACACGGGCGTTTTCGACGCCTGATAACCACGCCAACCATTGCAGTGCTTCGGCGTTGCCGCGCCATTTTTCATCGACCTGCACGATGGTGACCGGCCGACTGATCGCACCGATCGCGAACTCATCGACACCAACAAAGACACCGGCAGATGCCAATTCTTTGCGAGCTTCCATCGATCGATAATCTCGTATTTCTTCCACAGCACTCTTGGCGCACGACGCACGTCGCCCACCCCCCTCAGCCGCGACCTTGGACAATTCATCCCAAGCACCACCATCCGATTTGGGGGCGTTGCTCAAAGCAATGGACGTGATCAGAGTCATTGCCTGCTCGACCAACTCCAACTCACCACTACGAGTCGCCTCGATCAAGTGCGTTACCGCAGCAGGGCCCGCTTCCCGCAATTTCTTGTTCGCCAATTCACGGCGCAGGTATTGATCACTGCCGAGTTGCGAAACCCAGTAGGAGATCGGCTTCTCCACGGCTTCCTGCGCGAACAGCATCCCGCTGCCAAAAACAGTTAGCAACAGAATCATCAGGCATGGGCGGTGTGAACGAGCCATGAGTCCCTTTGCTCCCAAGAAAATAACTCCTTCCATTATACCGCCGACACCACCTGAAGGGGATCCCAACTCGGGCGATGCCGATCCAAGAAACCGAGCTCAAGCAGAGAGATTTGCAGGATGGGATTTTCGGTTCGGCGGGACAGACTTGAAAAGCGATCGGCCGGCAGCGCTGTCCCCCCAGTTCAAACGCGACGAACCTCACAGCGTGTGCGAACCATGGAGACGTTGCGATCGACTCACTAGCCGCGAATGGTCGCCAACACCTGTCCAGTGTGAACCTGGTCCCCGACCGAAAACTTGATCTCGTCGACGGTGCCGTCGACAGGCGAAGCGACTTCCATTTCCATCTTCATCGCTTCAAGAATCAGGATGGCTTCTCCGGCCCGAACTCGATCACCCGACTTTAGCAGTTGCTTGAAGACTGCCCCCGGCATTTGCGATTTGACTTCGGTGACTGAAACACCCGCGGATTCCGCGGAGCCAGTACCTGCTGAACCTCCCGGCGTTTCGTGTGGCTGGATGCCGACTCGATAAACTTTGCCGTCGACGGTCACCATATTGCCCTCGAAGGCCATGAAGATCTCCTCGCCGTTGACCGTGACCATGTATTCCGCTGGTCCACTTGGGGATCCGGTCGCGGGGGATGCTGCAGCGGCTTCAGCGGCCTTGTCGATTTTCCGAACTCCGACCTCAGCCTCTCCTTGCAAGAAGCGAATCCCTTTTTCTTTGCAGGCTGCTGCGATGAAAATATTTTCGTCGGTTACCGGCAGATTGTGTGCATTCAAGACCTTCGTCGCGGCTTCGATCCCTTTATTGGGATCGGCATCGTTGAACGCCAGGACAGGCTCAGTCGTTGGTGCGAGCTCGAGTTGCTCTTCCGCTAAACGAACAATTTCAGGATCTGGTTCAACCGGCGTTTTGCCGAAGTAACCGAGCACCATTTTCCCGTAAGGTTCGGCAATTTTCTTCCAGGGTCCAAACATGACATTGTTGAACGCCTGTTGGAAATAGAACTGGGACACAGGCGTCACGGAAGTACCAAAACCACCTCGCCGCACCACATCGCTCATCGCCATGATGATCTCTGGGTACTTCTCCATGATGTTGTTGTCACGCAACATCTGCGTGTTGGCTGTCAACGCACCACCCGGCATCGGACTCCAGGGGATGAGCGGCTCGACAGCAGTTGCTTCAGGCGGCAGGAAGTAGTCCTTCATGCAATCCTTGAATACTTCCTCCGCTTCCCGCACTTTTTCAACGTCGACGTCTAACTCATAGTCAGTGCCACGTAGTGCATGCCACATGACCAGAATGTCTGGCTGGCAGGTCCCGCCACTGCAGGGCGCCATCGACAAATCGATTGCATTGGCGCCCGCATCAAGGGCGGCCTTATTCGCTAGCACACTGACGCCGGCCGTCTCGTGAGTGTGAAAGTGAACAAAGGTATCACTGGGCAAGATTTTTCGCGCCTCGACAATCGTGTCGTATACCTTGGATGGAACAGCAGTGCCCGATGCATCCTTGAAACAGACGGCATCAAATGGAATATCTGCCGCCAGGATGTTCTTAAGAGTTTGGGTGTAGAAATCGACATCGTGTGCTCCGTCGCAGCCGGGAGGCAGCTCCATCAAGGTCACACAAACCTGGTGCTTCAGCCCAGCGTCGACGATGCATTGCCCGCTATAAATCAAGTTATTGACATCGTTCAATGCATCGAAGTTACGAATGGTCGTCATGCCATGCTTCTTAAAAAGATCAGCATGCAATTTGACGATATCGCTGGACTGGGAATCCAAGCCAACAACGTTGACGCCGCGGGCAAGTGTTTGCAAATTGGCGTCGGGGCCAGCGGTTTCCCGAAACGCGTCCATCATGTCAAACGCATCTTCGTTGCAATAGAAATACAGCGACTGAAAACGGGCGCCTCCGCCCGCCTCAAACCAACGGATGCCGGCATCTCGCGCCGCTGCGACCGCTGGCAAGAAGTCAGGGGTGAAGACTCGGGCTCCGTAAACGGATTGAAATCCGTCGCGGAACGCCGTGCACATGAATTGGATTTTCTTCTTTGCCACGTCTCTTACGCCTATCGAAAATGCTTCATTATCAAGGACTGCTCAGTTCAAGCTGAGCACAGACCACAAAACCCCGGCGGCGATAGCCGAACCAACCACGCCTGCTACATTGGGTGCCATGGCGTGCATTAACAAAAAGTTATGCGGATCTTCTTGCTGTCCCACCATTTGAACGACCCGCGCCGAATCGGGTACGGCTGACACCCCAGCGGCTCCAACTAGCGGATTGATTTTCTCTTTCAAAAATAGATTCATGAATTTAGCAAAGAGCACGCCGCCAGCCGTAGCGATTGCGAAGGACAGAGCTCCCAATCCAAAAATCTGCAACGACTGACTTGTTAGGAACGCCTCGGCTTGCGTGCTCGCACCGACGGAAAACCCTAACAAAATCGTCACGACATCAATCATCGCCGTTCTAGCAGTCCTAGCCAGTCGTTCGGTCACCAGACTTTCCTTTAGCAGGTTGCCGAAAAACAGCATCCCCAACAACACCACCGCCCCCGGTGCTATCAGTGTCGAAATCAAGAATGCGGCAACCGGGAAGATCATCTTCTCGCGTTTGGACACCTTGCGGGGCGGCGCCATCCGAATCAAGCGTTCTTCGCGAGTCGTCAACAAACGCATAATCGGCGGCTGAATCACCGGCACCAATGCCATGTAGGAGTAGGCCGCGATTGCAATCGCGCCGAGTAATTCGGGTGCCAACTTTGCCGCCAAGAAGATTGCCGTTGGCCCATCGGCACCCCCGATGATTCCAATGGCCCCCGCCTGATCACTGGAGAACCCCAATTCCAACGCCCCGATAAATGTCAAGAAAACACCCACTTGGGCCGCTGCTCCCAACAACACCAATTTCGGGTTTGAAAGCATCGTAGAAAAATCGGTCATCGCGCCGATTCCCAAAAAAATTAGCGGCGGATAGACCCCCTGACTCACGCCAAAGTAAAGGTAATACAAAACACTCCCGCTGTCATAGACGCTCAGCCCCATCCCGGGCCCGGTGGGAATGTTCCCGACGATTGCCCCCATTCCAATCGGAACCAGCAGCAGCGGCTCGTAGTCCTTCATGATGGCAAGCATGATAAAGACAATCCCGATCACAATCATGATCGCGTTGCCCCACGTCATGGACGTGAAACCGGTCGTGCCAAAAAACTGTAAAAAGGTATCCATCTGCAGTTCAGATTCAGTTCCGGCGGGTCGTTTGTTGGTCGGCTGCTAATTGCTTCTGCATTTCCGTGTGCAAGACGAAACCGATCGCAGCGAGAACGGCAGCATTGTCTGGAACCTGGCTCTCGGGATGCCCCGCAGTCGTCTGAGGCTCATCAGTTTCTGGCCAGATCCTTGCTAAAACGTCCAGGATTCTAGGCATCCACGCGATAAATAAAGTAATCAGAATCAGCGCGGTGAAGACGATCAGTAACCCAGTTAGAGCAAGCCCGAGGGCCCACCAGCGGTCGACATCGCTCTGCTGTGCAAGGATCAGCGAGTTCATGAATGACAGGATTCGAGGCAAGGATTTAGGCTGTTTAGGCCGAGAGGATATCGGATCGCACCCGCTTGTTCATCCCCACAGAAAATGAGCCGATTGCGGGAGTAGTCGCACACCCAGTCTTGGCAACGAGCGAGACGGGCGTAACGGAAAACCGTTCGGCCCGCAAAACAAGGCATTCGGCGTCCTTGGGCCAGGAATCGCATCCCGCCTTCAACGTTCGAAACCGGCGAGCCAGCCCGGTTAATCAGCTGGTCAGGGAAGATACAGCGGCCGTCACAAGCATTAAAAATGCGTTTCCGTCGAGCTGACGCGTGGCTCAAGCTGGCGACTCAAACCTCACCGATCTCAGGGACGCGGAATCCAGGATTGTTGGGATCTTTCAACAATTGATTCGCTTGGTCGGCAAACTCGCCGGTGTGAAGCTCGGTCTTGGGATCAAAGGTCAACCAAGGACCGACGATGTACTCAGCCTCGTCTTCTGGAATCCCAACCCCATCTCGCATGATTTCATGCAGCTTCAAAAAATTCTCGGCTGCATCAGCATTGTCACCAAACCGAGCCGCCTTGGCATTGAATGGGACCTTCTCACCGAGCCGGTATGAATTGTTCATTAAATGCCCCATGACACATCCGTAATGGGCATCTTCAACATTCCCATTGGCCATGCTTGGATCACCTGCCCGAATAGCCGCGATAAACGCACCCCAGTTCCCACCCGGTGTCACCTTTCCGGGCTTTAGTTTGAGCGGTTCCGCTTCCTTGCTGCCGGGACGGAAAATCTTGTAGCTCCCTTCACCAACGATTTTACTGCCGTCTTCCAGGTAGTACTCATTGAAGACCTGATGCTGGTAGCTGTCGTAGTTCACGTTGCGGACATTGAACATCACCGTTTGACCATTCGGATACTCGGCAATCGCGTACATCGTGTTTGGGGTTTCGCCTTGATCATTCCACTTGAAGCGACCACCGATGGCCATGATACGGACGGGATGAGTTTGGTCAGTATCAAGCGCCCAACGAGCGACGTCCAATTGGTGAGTCCCCTGATTGTTCAGATCACCATTACCGGTCTTCCAGAACCAATGCCAATCATAGGGATGATAATTTGCGTGGTAATCACTGATGACGGCGGGACCTTTCCAAAGCTCCCAGTTCAAGTTTTCTGGAGGTGGCCCAACTGGCTCATGCCCAATGCTACCACGTGGTTTGCAGCAATAGCCGTAGGAAACTTTCAACCGGGGCAGTTCGCCATTCTGAAACGCCTCGTGTAGGCCCGCGATACCGGCATTGCTACGCCGCTGCGTTCCATGCTGGATCACGACGCCGTATTTCTTTTGCGCTGCAACGGCGATACGGCCTTCGCCTACATCATGACTCATGGGCTTTTCCACATAAACATGCTTGCCAGCCTGAGCTGCCCAAATCGTCATCAATGAATGCCAGTGGTTGGGTGTTGCAATGGAAATCGCGTCAACCGATTTGTCTTCCAGGACTTTGCGAACATCGCTAACGTCCTTTGTTTTCAGCGTGCCTTCGGTTCGCTTTTCCAATCCATTCATCGCTCGAGCGCGGACCCGCTCATCGGGATCAATGACGTAAGCAACTTCCACGTTGTCTTGGCCCATCCATCCGCTAAGGTGACTCTGCCCACGTCCATTTAGCCCGGCCACCGCGATGCGAACTCGCTCACTGGCATTCTGAACAGCACCCGACGCCTTGGTTCCGGTAATCAGCAGCGAACCACCGACTGCAGTTGACGTTTGCAAAAATTGACGACGATTTTGCCAAGACATGAGTTGGACTCCAAAAAGGCGGGAAGCAAAGCCAAGCGGGCCGTTATTCTAACGTAAGTTGAACGCCGCGAGAGCAACGGGGAAGCCGATTTAAAAGAGAGCCGGCGACGGCAGAAATACCACCGAAATGCGGTTGCCGAAAATCGTTCCCCGGCGAAGCGAGCAAATCACAGCCGCCAGAAAATCACGCCAGCCACCGAGCTTCACACCCAGCCACCCAGTTCTCATCGGGCAAAACGAGCCAAGAAGTTGCCGAGAGCCGACATTGCTTTCGAACATCTGGGTTGACGCAGGCCAGAAACTCGAACTGCACAGGCCAACAACTCCGGTTGAACAGGTCAGCTACCCAATCGCGAAGCGTCCGAGAAACTTTAGCGAAGCGTCAGAGCAACCGTCTGGGGACCGCGAAAGAAATGACAACGCTTCGCTCGGCCACCTGCTACCGAGGCCCTACCTAAATCAGGGAATCATAGGCTCAGGCGACCGATTACTCGTCGTTCAAGCCGAGCTTCGCCAGCCATTTTCGAGTCGGCTGCGAACCCGTGGAATCGACATGTTTGGCTTCCCGGCGAAATTGCTCGAACTGCAGCTCCAAGTCTGCCTGCTTCTCCACCAATGCTTGCCGCTCACGAGAGAGTTGGGCGCGTTCGAGCGACATTTCGATTTCACACTTACGGAATTTGGCTTCCCATTCCTGCTGCAAATGCTGCAACCGCTGCCGCTCTTGGCGGATGAGCTCATCGGCATCGATTAACTCGCCAACGGCGTTGGCCCCGATTAACGTGTCAGCTTGTGGGGTTTTACTCTGCTGATCCACCAGGTGCCGCAATTCCTGTATTTCCCGATCACGGCGTAATAGCTCGCTGGCCTGATAATCCAGCTCGCTGCGCAATTCGTCCAATAGTCCTGCGGGATTATGCTTCGCCAACTGCTGCTTTTCCTCTTGTAACGAGGAAACGAACTCATCCGCACTAAACGAATCCTGCTCCATTTGCTCTAGGATCAGTTGCTTACGTTCTTCCCAGGACAGGGCATAGCCAGCGTCAGCACGTACCGGTTCCTGAATAGTCTGGCTGGCGAGCTGCGAAGCTAGATCGCTGTTTTGTTGCTCAAGATCGTAAACCTGGTCCTCCAAGTGGAGGATGCGCCGCTGATATTCACGGTCAAGCTCTTCTGTGTTGTCATCGCCAGCAGGCAAAGTCTCGGGCGTCGCCGCATGAAGATTGGCAGCTATCACGTCGCGAACATCGGCGACTTGCTGCAATAAGCACTGCAATGACAAGGCGTTCGATTCGACAGTCTGTAGTATTCGCCTCCCGCAGCCTTCGGACCCTCCGGGGTGATCGGAGAACCCGTTTGCCTGATCGGAAAACTCTGTGACTGAATCACGCATAATGCTGAGGACTGTTTGTTGATTACGGATGCTGAGTCGAGGCAACTGGATTGACCGATATTCACACAGGTTGAAACTGCGATACCTTCTGGGATTGGCCCAAGCAGCATCGACCTGCCCCCCAGTCAACACCACTGCCAACGGCTAGAATCGCAATAATTACGCTAACCGTCGCAGAGCGAAAAAAATGCATCTCCGTGTGCCGATCGGTAGATCGGCAATTCGCTCTACGTGTTCCTAGGTCGAATTGGCGACCGTGTCAAAGAAGATTGATGGCAAAGAAGAAGGCAAGCTCCCCCAAAACAGCCTCCCCAAAACTAAAAAAACCGGTCGATTTTGAGTCGTCGCTGGAGGAGGTCGAGCAAATTGTGAGGCAGCTAGAAACAGGCGAGCTGAACCTGACTGAATCACTCGGCCAATACGAATTGGGGATTAAACGCCTGAAGCAATGCCACCAAATACTTGAGGCGGCGGAACAACGAGTCAGCCAACTTGCAGGATTTGATGCTGACGGCAACCCAATCCAACACGATTTGGACGATTCGAAGACCGCCTCCAGCGGTACCCCTGCGTCACCCAGCGTGGACGATAAGGCCGGTCTGTTTTAGACTCCGGTTGGAATTTGTCTGCCGATAACGAAAATCAGACATTGCCTGTCTTGGAGACTGGCAGTCTTTTTGATCGGACTCTCCTCAATTGGAACCGGGTTTGATGAGCAGTGCAGCATTCTCTGGAAGCTAATGGGGCGAACCCCTCCGAGCCATGCATTCAGCGTCTGCTTCGTTTGCAATAGGCTATGCGGCGGTTTTACCTTCAGCGTGATAAATCAGCAGATCTCCTATTCAATTACCCCGACAAGCTCCTTCTCCCCATCCGAACTGCAAACCCAACAGTCACTTTGTGAAGACCGATTCCTACTACGCCACTGATGATTCCGCTGCAAGCCGATCAGGCATCGATGACCTTCGATCGCTGATAGAGCCTGCACTGCAAGCGGCTTGCCAGTTCGATCCGGGGTGCCCAGAGCGTCTTGGCGAAGCGATGCGTTACGCATTACTCGCGCCGGGAAAACGTCTGCGTCCCGCATTGGTGCTGATGGCATCTGAAGCCACTGGCGGCTCAGTGGAAGCGGTCATGCCGGGCGCCGTCGCCGTGGAAATGATTCACGCCTACTCGCTGATCCACGACGACCTACCCGCCATGGACGATGATGACCTGAGACGTGGCCGACCGACGGTCCATATCCAGTTCGACGAGGCAACTGCGATTCTGGCGGGCGATGGGTTATTGACGCAGGCATTCGCCCATCTTGCCAAAACGGTGACCGACCCCGAAAAGGCGGCCGAGGCTGTGCGAGTTCTAGCGATCGCAGCCGGGCCTTGCCATCTTGTGGGTGGGCAGGCCGACGACTTGGCCGCCGAGGGAAAATTCAACATGCTCGATCAACCGCCCGAGGCGTCAGAAATCTCGAGACGGTTGGATCACCTGGAAACCATTCATCGACGTAAGACTGGGGCTCTCTTTTCCGCCTCCCTTCAACTCGGGGCCATTCTGTCGGGGGCGAACGAGGAGCATCGCGGGTTGCTTCGCAAATATGCTGCCGATGTAGGGCTTGCCTTCCAAGTAGTTGATGATCTGCTGGATGCGACCGCCGATAGCCACACGCTCGGGAAACGGACCGGAAAAGACTCGGGTCGAGGCAAACTGACCTACCCAGGACTGCTAGGCAACGAGGGAACACGTCAAAAAGCGATCCAATTGATCGAATCCGCGAAGCAGCAAATCAATATTTTTGGTTCGGCCGCCTGGCGGTTAAACTGGTTGGCTGACTATGTTTTGGAGCGAACGCATTGAGCACAACAAATGACGGCCAGCCAGACGCCGCGCACCATTCTCTGGGGGAGCACCCCCTGCTTGCCAGTCTGGATGACGCCTCCGGTCTGCGGGATCTGACGCATCAACAACTGGAAGATACCGCCGCGGAAATTCGCGATGTACTTTGCAATTTACTGGCAACCCGCACCGCCCATTTTGCGTCCAACCTTGGCGTGGTTGAACTCTGCCTAGCACTGCACTGCGAGTTTGACTTTCGCAGCGATCGATTGATTTGGGATACGGGCCATCAAGTCTATCCACACAAATTGATCACCGGACGCTACCACGATTTCGCCAGCATCCGCACACGGGGCGGGTTGATGGGTTACCCAAACCCTGCCGAGAGTGTCTACGACCTGTTCATGACTGGCCACGCGGGCTGCTCTGTCAGCACCGCGGTCGGGCTGCGAAGCGGCGATGCCATTCAGCAGCAAACCAATCGAAAAAGTGTCGCTGTGATCGGTGATGGAGCGTTTCCCAGTGGAATCGTGTTCGAAGCGTTAAATAACGCGGGAGAACTGCGTGATGATCTAACCATCGTCCTGAACGACAACAAAATGTCGATCTGCCCGCGTGTTGGGGCGGTGGCAAACTACCTGGACCGTTTGCGAAGCAATCCGTTCTACACGGGGCTCAAGCATGAGGTCGTCCGCTTGCTGGAACACGTTCCGATGTTTGGTGATCCAACCGAACGGTTGCTGGCCCAAATGAAAGAAGGCGTCAAAGCCGGCTTACTCGGCGGAATGCTGTTTGAGGAATTGAACATTCGCTATGTCGGCCCCATCGATGGCCATGACATCGCCTTGGTCCGCAAATATTTGGCGATGGCAAGGGAAACCCCGGGCCCTGTGTTATTGCATGTCGTCACCGAGAAAGGACACGGCTACAAACCAGCTGCCGAAGACCCGGTATTCTTCCACACTCCTCCGGCATTTGAAGATGACGACGGCACCGCTATTACCCGTAAAAGCGAAGGCTTGCCGCCTTTCACGCTGCATGCCCGAGAAGCAATCTCTAACCTGTTGAGCACCGATGAACGAGCCACGGTCATCACTGCTGCGATGTGTCAGGGCAACAAACTAGAACCCGTCCGCGAACAGTTCCCCAAGCGATTTTTTGACGTTGGTATTTGCGAATCACACGCTGTCGCATTCGCCGCTGGCCAATGCAAGACTGGCCTGAGACCGATCGTTGATATCTACAGCACCTTTCTGCAACGGAGCTACGACCAAATTTTCCAGGAGGTCGCGTTGCAGGACCTTCCTGTGATTTTCATGCTGGACCGTGCAGGGCTGACGGGGCCAGATGGTCCAACCCACCATGGACTATTCGACATCGGGTACATGAGAATTTTCCCGAACATGGTCTGCATGGCGCCTGGTTACGCTGCTGAAATTAGTGAGATGCTGTCCTTTGCAACGCAACAAGATCACCCAGCCTCGATCCGATACCCGAAGGCATCGGCGTTACAACTTGAGCGAGAACCGGAACCCATTCAACTCGGCAAGAGTGAGACGGTCCGTGAAGGACAGGACGGTACCATTGTGGCGTTCGGTGCGATGCTCGAGCACGCATTGGAAGCCGCTGACTTGCTCGCCGGCGAACTAAACGTCGCGGTCGTTAATGCCCGCTTCGTCAAGCCGATCGATGAACAGATGATTCATGATTCGCTACAGGACGGTCGATTCGTCGTCACCGTCGAGGAAGGTGCCAAGGCAGGTGGTTTTGGCTCCGCCTTCATTGAATCAGCGGTTCAACAAAATCTGGACACCCGGGGCATTCGTGTTTTGGCACTTCCGGACAAATTCATCGAGCACGGTGATCGAATGGATCTGTTGGCGACGCACGGGTTGGGCCCTGGCCAGATTGCCGATGCCTGCCGGTCCGCCGTCGCATTTAACGCTTCTTGATCCGCGAACTTCGTCGATTGGGCCCGCCATACAATCGGATCCAAACCGAGACACAGCGAAGGCGGTGCGTGAGAGACAAAGCAGACTGGCGGAGGCAGAGTGCGGCGTAGAAGTGTATGCGACAGCCGTAGTCGCCACTTGCTCTTGCTTCGATTGGCATGTTCTGCCAACCTCCTTGCCGTGAAACACTTGTTGCCTGCGCGTAAGGAGACCGCGATCATGTTCCAGAAGTGCCTCGTCGCCATCATTGCGTTGAGTTTGTCCGGACTGTCCTCGGCCCAGCAGGATGAATCCTCTGCCGAAAAATACACACTCCGATACTCGCTTCATCCCGGCCAGATGCTTCGCTACGAGGTCACCCACGTAGCCAAGACCAAGACCCGCATCCGCGGTGCGGAGGAAGTCTCCCAAGTCCACACGATTACAAAGCGGCACTGGGATATCACCGATGTCTCAGCTGATGAGATGACATTTGACCATGTGCTTGATGCGGTAGTGATGACGCAACAGACGGGTGAAGGCGAGGAACTTCGATGGAATAGCGAGAGTGGCGAAGATCCGGCGGCTGTCTTCAAAGCCGTCGCCGAACAGATCGGCAACAAGATCGCGATCATTACCGTGAATGGGAGAGGACAAGAAACACATCGCGAAGCAGACGCCGGTACCAAGGCTTCTCTCGGGATGGGATCGCTGACACTGGCCTTTCCTGAAGAGGCAATCGCAGTTGGCAGCTCATGGACCATCCCCCGCGAATTCAAAGCGAGATTGGAAGATGGGCGGATTGAAAACATCAAGATCCGTGAGGTCTACACACTCAAAAAGGTGAAGACCGGCGTTGCCACAATCTCGATCCGAAGTGAACCGCTCACACCGATCAAAGAAGAATCAGTCCGCGCTCAAGTAGTGCAGCAACTTAGTAATGGGACACTCCGATTCGATCTCGACAACGGCTACATGCTGAGTAAAGAACTGAATTGGGATGAGACAGTGGTAGGGTTCCAGGGTGCCAACAGTCTGATGGAATACCGAGCGAGACTCAGCGAAGAATTAATTGACGAAGTCACGAAAACGGCTCGCAAATAAGAACTAGCTGATGGGATGAACTTCACCAGCCCGAGCCGCGCCGGGAGTTCGTCTTGATAGACAAACGATGATCGCGACGGAGGTAATTTGCATCATCGCGATCACAAGCGGGGAAGTCTGACGCACCGTTTCCATCGCGTCCCGCAACCAACTGGGCTGCACTCCTCGCGGCGACTTGGGAACAGACGTCGTCTCGGCCTGGCTGAAATGCCACTGTGACGTGTGCACCCACCCCTTTGCTGTTCTTCGCCAACCTTCCGGGATAACCGCTTCGTCCTGTCCTCGGACTGAATTTGCCTTCACGCTCTCCTGCACGACCGCGGAGATGTGCAAAATCGACACGAATGCAATAATCGCTGCAAGGCAAATCAGGTTGTTTCGAAACCAGCGTTTCAACCAGCGACGATCATCTGGATGTAGATAGAAGTAATTCATGCAGGGAGCTACCTGCATGCTTCGGTCCAGCGATCCAACCGAAGCCATTATTTGCCACCCTAATCCCTTGTCCATGCAGACCTTACGTCAATACCTGACTTTCTTTGGCACCCGGGAAGGTTGTTTTTTTGCCCCATCGAAGCAGCATCGATGATGTGATGAACCAACAGCTGCTCCCAAAAAACAACAGCTGCCCAACGGCTCAAGCCGCTACCGCACAATCCTTCCGGCGATCGCAGAAGCCTCCTCAATAAAGGACCAAATCTTTTCACCGACCGCATTTGTGCAACGTAACGTTCGACGCAAGAAGCTTTGGTCGCATACTGATTCCGACTACCGAACATTTATTTTAACTCAGCTGACATTCGCAATGACTATCCAATCGACAATCTCTCTAGACGACGTTTTCCGCTCAGGTGTTTTGCCGGCCTTACCCACCAGCGCCGTCAATCTGTTGCAATTGTCGCAAGATGCCGAGTGTGGGCCTCCAGACTTTGCTGTCCCCATTGAAGCCGACCCCGGTCTGATGGGGCAAGTGATGAAATTCGTCAATTCGTCGTACTTCGGTTTCAGCTGCGAAATCATGAGTGTTCCTCAGGCGCTGACATTGGTCGGCACGGGAGCCGTGACAAACTTCGCACTTTGGAATGCAGTATTCAGCGTGATCCCAAACCCGAAGTTTGGTCCGTTCGACCTCAAATCACTTTGGCAAGACTCGCTACGCCGGGCCCTTTTCGCACGAGCGTTTGGAAAAGCACTGAAGCTCGACAATTCGGAGCAGTTGTTTGCCGGCGCATTGCTGCAAGACATGGCGATTCCACTTCTGCTGAAAGAGCTACCTGATGAATATGAACCGCTCCTGCAGAAACGGGCAATGGAGAACCGACGATTGAGCGGGCTGGAAAAAGAAATCTTCGGCTGGGACCATGCCGATGCTGCTGCCATGCTTGCAGAGCAATGGAATTTCCCAACAGAATTTATTCGGCTCATCAGACAACACACTCAACTTGAGGAACTCATCGAGAGAAATGATGACCGCGGCTCGGCCACTGTCGCACTCGCCTCCATGCTCCCCTCATGCAGTGATGATGACTGGAACGAGCGAGACGAATTCTGTTGGGGTTTCGAAAAGCTCACTGGCCAATCGAGTGAGCAAATCGCAGCCATGTTCGCGGCGGTTGATGAATCAACGGCCGACTTCGCACCCCTGCTGAAGTTGCCAACACCAATAGTCTCGCTCACAGAGTTCCTCGACTAGCACCCAATGTTCAGGTGTCGCAGTGTTCAGGCATTGCGGCTTCATTGGCCAGAGGTCGCTGGGGCGACGTATCTCGTGCAGCAAGACCTCCCTTATCATGGTGAACCAGGCACGGTGAACCCGCCTCGGTCGGATCGGGTGATCGGTCAGATTATTGATACGCCGCGACGATGTTACGATCGAGGCTGGACGGATCACCCGACAGCGGGCAAGCCGCGTCATCGAGATCCTGTGGTCCGTTAATGATCCCTATCCGGCTCGCATCCCGATCGCTTCGAAACTGTCTGATGTGGTCGCGGTGACCAGCCCATCACCACGTAACCATCAGCGAACTGCTCATTTGCAGCCGAGTTGAATCTCAAGACACCGCTGGCGTCCTTGATCGCGACGACCAGCAAGCGGTGCCGTCGATGTGCCTCAGTTTTCTCGACGGTCATTCCGACCAAGCGGTTGCCCTCCTCAACAATCAACTCATCTAAATCAAATTCTCGATTGCTACCGTCATCGACGAGGTTAATTAGGTGAGCGGTTGAGGGTCTCGTGATCATTCACCCCATTTGCCGATCGCCGACAATCGTTGGCACCACCATTGTGTCAGCAACTGCATGCCGCAGTTTTTGCTGGGTGCTTTCCCGTTCGGCTCGCGAAATTATTTTGATGCCGAATTCAGGTTGTTCGCGGTGAGTGTGATAAAAACACTTCCAGCATCATTGGGAAAGGTACTCACCAACGTCGAAGCGCGATCTAAACCAGCATCCTGCAACGTGACTTCATCGATGGCATCTCCGAGGACACACAAAAATCCATTCGATGTCGCTTCGGCGACTTTTTAGGAATCGTGATTGATGACCACTTATTGATGACCTTGTGTCATTCGTTCTACCGCCAGATTGTGGCCCATTCGACCATATCCGTAAATGATCGAATGGCCTGACAGACCTTGAATGTCTTTGATCATGCGACGTTTCCCCAGCACACGTTCCAGTTCTACTTCCAACATTACCTGAATCAAGCAAACAAAGGTATCAATCGAGGCAGAGATCACAACCAAGATGACGGCGACGGTAAAAGCTTACACCTTCGGTGGCTGATCGGATGTTTCGCCGGAGCCATCAGTTAAGGCTGTGATGACAACTACCTAGACAGCGCTAAGCCAGTCATAGCCGCCCAGAAACCGATATCCCAAGACGGCAACTGTGAACACCAACTCAAGTACGATCCCACCAATTCGAATTCGCATGAGTGGTGTTCGCATGTTGCCTCTCGATCAAAACGCGGGCCCTGCAGAATCTACTGCGACCGATCAAACGAAAACGTCGCCGCCTCGAAAAAGAAGAAAAGGGTGACGGCAGGATTAGCAGGGAGATCAAAGATCTGATGGGGCAAGACCAAAATTCCGCTTGCAGAAATAGGTGCGTGCCCCAAACTTCGTTCCCAGTCATCGGTCACAGCCACCGGTCTCAGCCATTGTGCGGTTCACTTCCCGCCCCAAGCCTTATCAAGACTGATAGAACGACTATGGCTTGTGGTTTCTGTGACAGGCTTTGCAGTTCGCTGCTTTCTTGAGCATCGCGCCACCCTCTGAGTCTCCATCGACAACCGCTTTCCCTGCCTTCACCAACGCAGCAGTCAGTTTTTTCCAACTTTCTGCTTCACCCTTGGGAGGCTTATTTTTTCCCAACGCTACCAACATCCCGTAGAGGTTCTTCTATTCCTCATCCGAAGCGTCACCCGCAGCGACCTTTTTAATCAGCGGACCCTTGAATGCCGTTTTCATCACGACGCTGGACTTGTCCTTCGGCGCTTCGTCATCTTCGGCAGCGCGAGCAGAAACACTGAAGAAAATGGTTGCAGCACTGAAACACGCCAAACAACAGAACTATTGTTTCTTCGACATTGACTTACTCATCGAGTTAGGTGGGAAAGGTTTCACAACGAGAAATGCCCTGATGGACAAATACGATAGAGAATCGTTTAGGCCAATGCCAATATTCCAGCGTCCTGCCTCTATTCGCGGTAAAGTCCCGTCATTCCTGGACGTTTCGGCACGACAGCGATCCGCGGAGAGCAAGCCATCCCGTTAGGTGAAATCTCGCGATTTCGCGATGTCAGATCTAGAACATCGTGTCAGATGTAGAACATCGTCGAATCGCCATGCCTAGACTGTTCGACGAGATCACTTAAATGCGCCTCAGCCAAAACACGTCTTGATGACTCCAAGGCCTCGTCCCAAACGCCCTGCAATAACTGATCAGCTACCGTCACTTTGCCTTCGGCTCTCGGCCCGACACCTTCTTGGCAGCCAACCGCCTCGACGATATCCAACAAACTTAACTGCGTTGGATCAACAACCAACCGGTAGCCACCCTGGCTGCCCCGAATACTCTGCACCCACCCGGCGGCCCGCAGCGTCCGCAAAATCTGAACTAAAAAAGGGCCGGGAACACCGTGGCAATCGCTAATTTCACGAATCGTCACCAGATCGCCACTCTTACTTCGAGAAGCCAGTTCCAATAACGCCAGAGAGGCGTAGTGGGCCCTTGCGGAGATCAACATGCCAGCCCTCCCTAGGACGAGTGCAAGCCACACTCGGTCTTCTGAAACCCGCTCCAGCGTCCAGACCGTTCATCTTCGCCTAGCATCGTCGCCCGCGTGCACGGTCGGCAACCCACGCTCGGATAGCCTTGGTCATGCAGCGGGTTGTAGGGAATCTCATGTTTCGCGATCAAACTCCAGACGTCGTTTTTCGTCCAATTGGCCAGCGGACTAACCTTGACCAGCTGAAACTTGCGATCCCAGCCGACAATGGGTGCCTTTGCTCGGTCCTCGCTCTGATCACGACGAATCGCGCTCGCCCAGGCATGCTGGCCTCGTGCCGCACTGTGCAAAACTCGCAACTTTCGATCAAAGCAGCAACGGTTGGGATCCGTCTGGTAAACCGGTCCACCATTGGCCGACTCGTACTGCTCCACCGTTGTATCGGGATATTTGAACTCCACCTTGATCCCGTACCGCTTCGCCACACGCTCGCGCAGTTCCAATGTTTCCGCGAACTGATAGCCCGTTTCTAAATTGAAGATCGGAGTCTCCGGGGCAAGCTCCGCCAGCATATGGATCAGCGTCATTCCCTCTGGACCAAAAGCAGTCGCCATCGTGAACTTCGGCGCGAATCGGTCCACTGCCCAGCTCAAGATTTGCTGTGGTGAAGCCGATTCCAGATTCTGGCTCTCTCGCTCCAATTCAGCCAAAAAGGAATCAGTCGGCTGCAGTGGCGGATCAGCAGCCAGTGCCCCACGGGGTTCGTCGGAGTCAATCGAAAACAGCTGCAGCGGCGGGCGGGCCGCGTTCGCTTTACCGCCCGAGGAAAAATCGTTGACAGCTCTCGATCCGGAAGGCTGAGATTCACTCATTTTTCGTTTCGGGCAGGCAGACATTGCATCCTCCGGTCGCCTCGCAAGACCACCAAACTCCCTATAGACT